>NZ_JBVJCD010000095.1:0-11445 GCF_055588985.1 Streptomyces sp. NPDC041970 | reverse complement strand
AAAGGGATCCCCGGGGGCTTGGGGAGAAGCGGAAAACCTTTGGTTGCCTTCCCGTGGGGGGTTAGGGCCGCACCCGGAAGTCCCCTTTTTTCACTGGCGGAAAAGGAGCGGGGCCCCGGCCCGGGCCCCCCGGCCCCCCGCCTGGCGACTCGGAAGGTCAGGCTTCCTTGTTGATCAGCCCGTTGATCTGCGCGTCGGCCTTCTTGCTGGCGTCGGCGACGGAGGCGCCCTTGAGGATCTCCAGGAGCAGGTTCTCCAGGATCTCCTCCTTCTCGATGGAGGCCCAGCCCGGAGCGATCGGCGTGAACCAGGCGTCCGGCACCGCGTTGGCGATGGCGGCGGTCTCCGGCTTGGCCTTCAGCGGCTCGAGCTGCTTCTCGTTGTTGGGGAGGATGTTCTTCGACGCGAGGACCTCCATGGACTTCGCGTTGGTGAAGAGGGAGATCCATTCCTCGCCGAGGTCCTGGACCTTGGACTTGGAGATCGTCGCGAGGTCCGAGCCGCCGATGAAGGACGGCAGGGTCTTGCCGTCGGGGCCGGGCATACCGGCCGTGGCGATCTTGCCTTCCAGCTTCGGGTTGCCGTTCTCGCCCGTGGTGACGCTGCCGGCCTCCCAGGCCTGGCCGTAGATGACCGCGGCCTTCTCGTTGGCCATGACGTTGGCGTGGTCCTGCTCGTCCTTCGTCTGGTCGGCCTTGTTGTACTTCTTGACCAGGTCGACGAAGTGCTGGATGCCCTTCTGCGACTCGGGCGAGGACAGGGCGCCCTTCCACTCCTTGGCGCCCTCGTCGTAGGTGGCGATCTTGCCACCGTAGGCGGCGACGTAGGACATCGCGGCGTACCAGTAACGGCCCGGGTAGTAGAGCGCGGAGGCGCGCTTGTCCTTCTTCGCCAGTTCGGCGGCGACCTTGTCCATCGCGGCGAGGAACTCGGTCTCGGTCTGCGGAAGGGCGTCGCTGCCGGTGCCGGCCTTCAGCATGTCCTTGTTGTAGACGGCCAGGCGGGCGCTCGCGTAATACGGAACGCAGTAAGTCTTGCCCTCGAAAGAGCACGTGTCCTTCAGACCCTTGATCCAGGTGTCCGAGTTCTCGTACTTCTTGGGGTCGATTTCTCCGAGAGCACCATTGAGGATGTACTGCATGGTCTCGGTGTTGCCGAGTTCGACGACGTCCGGGAATTTGTCGCCACCGAGGGAGGTGTCCAGCTTCTTGACCTTGTCGGCCCACTGCTGGTACTGCACCTTGACCGTGACGCCCGGGTACTTCTTGTTGAACTCGGCGTTGACGTCCTTGACCAGTTCGGGCCAGGTGGACTGGGCCTCGCCCATGAGCCAGACCGTCAAGGTCTCCTTACGGTCCTTGGGGTTCTTCGACGATGCCTTGTCGTCGGAACCACACGCCGCGACCGAAACCAACATGCCCGCGACACCGATAGCCGCGATGAGCTTGCGCTTCACGTCAAACCCTCCTCAGGGATGCTGCAACCCCACCCACCGCGAAGACATTCGACGAGTTCTGCTGGGGCTGGACCTGGTCTTTAATGGTTTAGACCAGTACCGGGAGCTTGGCCTAGACCTTTAGGGGTGTCAAGGGTGTATAAGAAGTGCACTCGCGTCCGTTATAGGACCGACACCTAAGGGAGGGCGACGACCCGTGACCGGACCGTGCCACCATGTGAGCCGCGACAGACGGAGGAGCCGGTGACGGCAGCAACGCAGCAGTCGGGAAGGCGGGCCATGGGCGCCGACGGGGACAGTACGGGGAGCGAGACCGGCAACGGTACGCGCACGGCGCGCGTTCCGAAGTACTACCGGCTCAAGCGACACCTCCTCGACATGACGGGCACCCTGCCGCCCGGCACCCCCGTACCGCCCGAACGCACCCTGGCCGCCGAGTTCGACACCTCGCGCACCACCGTGCGCCAAGCCCTCCAGGAGCTGGTCGTCGAGGGCAGGCTGGAGCGCATCCAGGGCAAGGGCACCTTCGTCGCCAAGCCGAAGGTGTCCCAGGCGCTCCAGTTGACGTCGTACACCGAGGACATGCGCGCCCAGGGGCTGGAGCCGACGTCCCAACTGCTCGACATCGGCTACGTGACGGCGGACGACACCCTCGCCGGCCTGCTGGACATCTCGACGGGCGGGCGGGTGCTGCGCATCGAGCGGCTGCGGCTCGCCAGCGGGGAGCCGATGGCGATCGAGACCACGCACCTTTCGGCCAAACGCTTCCCGGCGCTGCGCCGTTCGCTGGTGAAGTACACCTCTCTCTACACCGCGCTCGCCGAGGTGTACGACGTCCGGCTCGCGGAGGCCGAGGAGACGATCGAGACCTCCCTCGCCACCCCGCGCGAGGCCGGGCTGCTGGGCACGGACGTGGGCCTGCCGATGCTGATGCTCTCCCGCCACTCGGTCGACGGCCGGGGCGAGCCGGTGGAGTGGGTGCGCTCGGTCTACCGGGGCGACCGCTACAAGTTCGTGGCCCGGCTCAAGCGGCCGGCGGACTGACGGGGCCGGACGCGACGGCGCGGCACGTGCGGGGCGGTGGCCCCAGGGGGCAGCCGTCCCCTGGGGCCACCGCTCATTTCCGGTCACGCGGGGGCGTCCGCGGTGACGCCGTACCGGTACGGCGAGCGCCCTGCCGTCCGCCGCGGCGGACGCGGTCGCGCCGGGCGGTGAACCGCGTCGGCGGCGCGCCCGTGCCCTCGCGCGAGACAGCACCGTTGCCGGACCGCAATGCGGACGGGGGTGACGCTGAGCGGACGTGTCCCCTAGATTTCCTGCCCATTGCACCGGTGATCAGCGAGGGGACGGAGTCACCACATGCCCGACGTCACAGAGGCGAAACCCCCGGTTCCACCCGCACCAGGACGGCGGGCGCCGTCCGCCAGGACCATCGCCGTCTGGAGCCTGGTGGCCCTGGTCGGCGCGGTCGGCTGGGCGACCCTGGCGCTCTCGCGGGGCGAGGAGGTCTCGGCCGCCTGGATGCTGGCCGCGGCCCTCGGCTCGTACGCCATCGCGTACCGCTTCTACTCCCGGTTCGTCGCCGACCGGGTGCTGAGGGCGGACAAGAACCGCGCGACCCCCGCCGAACTGCTGGACAACGGCGTCGACTTCCACCCCACCGACCGCCGCGTCCTGTTCGGCCACCACTTCGCCGCCATCGCCGGGGCGGGCCCGCTGGTCGGGCCCGTGCTCGCCGCGCAGATGGGCTACCTGCCCGGCACGATCTGGCTCGTCGTCGGCGTCATCTTCGCCGGCGCCGTCCAGGACATGGTGACGCTCTTCTTCTCCACCCGCCGCAACGGCCGTTCGCTCGGCCAGATGGCGCGCGACGAGATCGGCCCGGTCGGCGGGATCGCCGCCCTGGTCGCGGTCTTCGTCATCATGATCATCCTGCTCGCGGTGCTGGCGCTGGTCATCGTGAACGCGCTCGCCCACTCGCCCTGGGGCGTCTTCTCCATCGGCATGACGATCCCGATCGCCCTCTTCATGGGCGTCTACCTGCGGGTGCTGCGCCCCGGCAAGGTCAGCGAGGTCTCCGTCATCGGCGTCGCGCTGCTCCTGCTGGCCATCGTCGCCGGCGGCTGGGTCGCGGAGTCCTCCTGGGCGGACTTCTTCACCCTGGAACCGGGCACGCTGGTCGTCTGGATGATCGTGTACGGCTTCCTCGCCTCCGTGCTGCCCGTGTGGCTGCTGCTGGCCCCGCGCGACTACCTCTCCACCTTCATGAAGGTGGGGACGATCGGGCTGCTGGCCCTGGGCGTGGTCGTGGCGATGCCGGCGCTGAAGATGCCCGCGGTCACCGACTTCGCCTCCAGCGGCTCGGGGCCGGTCTTCGCCGGCTCGATGTTCCCGTTCGTCTTCATCACCATCGCCTGCGGCGCGCTCTCCGGCTTCCACTCCCTGGTCTCCTCGGGCACCACGCCGAAGATGGTCCAGAAGGAGACGCAGATCCGGATGATCGGCTACGGCGCCATGCTGACCGAGTCGTTCGTGGCGATCATGGCCATGATCGCCGCCTGCATCATCGACCCCGGCCTGTACTTCGCCATCAACGCGCCCGCCGGCGTGATCGGCGACACCGTCCAGTCCGCCTCGGAGGCCGTGGCCAACTTCGGCTTCAGCATCACCCCGGACGCCCTGGCCCAGGCCGCCGAGGACGTCGAGGAGCAGAGCCTGCTCTCGCGGACCGGCGGCGCGCCGACGTTCGCGCTCGGCATGGCGGAGATCTTCTCCGCGGTGATCGGCGGCGCCGGCATGAAGGCGTTCTGGTACCACTTCGCCATCATGTTCGAGGCGCTGTTCATCCTCACCACCGTGGACGCCGGCACCCGTGTCGGCCGCTTCATGCTCCAGGACATGCTGGGCAACGTGCACTCGTCGTTCCGCAACGTCAGTTGGAAGCCGGGCGTCTGGTTCGCCAGCGCCGTCGTGGTCGGCGGCTGGGGCTACTTCCTCTGGGTCGGCGTGCACGACCCGCTGGGCGGCATCAACCAGCTCTTCCCGCTCTTCGGCATCGCCAACCAGTTGCTGGCCGCCGTCGCGCTGGCCGTCTGCACCACCCTGCTGGTCAAGTCCGGCCGGCTGAAGTGGGCGTGGGTCACCGGCGTTCCGCTCGCCTGGGACGTGGCGGTCACCCTCACCGCGAGCTGGCAGAAGATCTTCTCCGACGACGTGAAGATCGGCTTCTTCGCCCAGCGCGACAAGTACCAGGCGGGCATCGACGCCGGAGAGGTGCTGCCGCCGGCCAAGACCATGGACGACATGCGGACCGTCGTCACCAACTCCACCGTCGACGGCGTGCTCTGCGCGCTCTTCGCGCTCCTCATCATCGTGGTCCTCGTGGACGCGGGCCGGGTCTGCTTCAAGGCCGTCCGGGCGCCGGAGACCGTCCGGCTCCACGAGACGCCGTACGTCCGGTCCCGGTTCGTGGCCCCCGCGTCGCTGATCGCGACCAAGGAGGAGAAGGCGGAACTGGCGGCGGCGGGCGTCGGCCCCGAGGGGGGCCGGCGCAAGGAGGCCGCCGGCGCGGAGAGCCGGTCGTGACCGGGAGGCGCCATGACCGCGCGTGACGTCCGCCGGATCGCCGGCCGCATCCGCTGGTACGTCCGCGAGCTGACCGGCGAGTCGGCGTACGACCGGTACGTGGCACACCGCCGGGCGCACGACCCGGACGCCCCCGTCATGACCCGCCGCGCCTTCGAACGGAGCCGCACGGACGCCCGCGAGGCGGACCCCCGCGAGGGCTTCCGCTGCTGCTGAGCCGCACCGGCCGGAACCGGGGCCGCCGCACCCCTCCCAGGGGCGCGGCGGCCCCTTTCCGCGTCCCCGTACGGCTCCACGCGCCCCGCCGAGCCGGCGGAAACCGGGGCGCCCGCCCCCCAGCCGCGGCACACGCCGACACAACATGTGGGGGCCGTCCTGGGGGGCGGCCCCCACATGTATGCTCAACCTCGCTGTCGCCGCAGGGGAATCCGGTGCGAATCCGGAACTGTCCCGCAACGGTGTGATCGGTGCGCCCACACGCGCCCGAAGTCCGAAGACCTGCCGACAGCGCGTCCGGCTCGACCCGAACCGGACGCCAGACGTCCGGGCCTCGCGGAAGGCCGGTGGACGCCGTCAGCAGTGCCTCCCCGCCCTCGCGGGCCGTGCGCCGCCCGGCTCCCCCTGCCCGCCGCCGGCCCCAGCCGAGCGAGGGAGAGCCCCATGGCCATCGCGTCCGCCGATCCGGTCTCAGCCGCCGAATCCGCCGCACCCGCAGCGTCCGCCGAGTCCGCGGCCTCCGCCCCCACCGAGGCGGTCCCGGACGGCGGTCCCGGCGCCGCCCTCCTGCGGACCCTGACCGACCTCACCGCCGACCTGCCCGACACCGACCCCGGACGGGTCGCCGCCGCCGCGCTGCGCGGGCGCAACGCCCGCTCCGACGAGGCCGAGCTGCGCTCGCTGGCCACCGAGGCAGCCGCGGGGCTGATCGCCGAGGACCCGGCGTACTCCCGGCTCGCCGCCCGGCTGCTGACCCGCGCGATCGCGGACGAGGCCGCGGGCCAGGGCGCGACGTCCTTCTCCGCCTCGGTGGCGGTGGGCCACCGCGAGGGCCTGATCGCCGACCGCACCGCCGCCTTCGTCGCGCTCCACGCGGCCGCGCTCGACGGCCTCGTCGAGAAGGCGGCGGCCGAGGGCGCCGACGACCGCTTCGGCTACTTCGGCCTCCGCACCCTGCACAGCCGCTACCTGCTGCGCCACCCGCACACCCGCCAGGTCGTCGAGACCCCGCAGCACTTCATGCTCCGCGTGGCCGCCGGCCTCGCCGAGGACGACTCGGTGCGGGCGCTGGACGAGGTCGCGGCGCTCTACGGGCTGATGAGCCGGCTGGACTACCTGCCCTCCTCCCCCACCCTCTTCAACTCCGGCACCCGGCACCCGCAGATGTCCTCCTGCTATCTGCTGGACTCGCCGAAGGACGAGCTGGACTCGATCTACGACCGCTACCACCAGGTGGCGCGGCTCTCCAAGCACGCGGGCGGCATCGGCCTGTCGTACTCGCGCATCCGCGCGCGGGGCTCGCTGATCCGGGGCACCAACGGGCACTCCAACGGCATCGTGCCGTTCCTGAAGACGCTGGACGCCTCCGTCGCGGCGGTGAACCAGGGCGGCCGCCGCAAGGGCGCGGCGGCGGTCTACCTGGAGACCTGGCACGCGGACATCGAGGAGTTCCTGGAGCTGCGCGACAACACCGGCGAGGACCAGCGGCGCACCCACAACCTGAACCTGGCGCACTGGATCCCGGACGAGTTCATGCGCCGGGTCGACGCGGACACCGACTGGTCGCTGTTCTCCCCCGCCGACGTGCCGGAGCTGGTCGACCTGTGGGGCGACGCGTTCGACGCCGCCTACCGCGCGGCCGAGGCGAAGGGGCTGGCCCGCAAGTCGATGCCGGCCCGTGAGCTGTACGGCCGGATGATGCGGACCCTCGCGCAGACCGGCCAGGGCTGGATGACGTTCAAGGACGCCTCCAACCGGACCGCGAACCAGACCGCCGAGCCGGGCCGGGTCGTGCACTCCTCGAACCTGTGCACGGAGATCCTGGAGGTCACCGACGACGGCGAGACGGCCGTCTGCAACCTGGGCTCGGTCAACCTGGGCGCGTTCGTCGCGGACGGGGCGATCGACTGGGAGCGGCTGGACGCCACCGTGCGCACCGCCGTGACCTTCCTGGACCGGGTGGTGGACGTCAACTTCTACCCGACCGAGCAGGCCGGGCGCTCCAACGCCCGCTGGCGGCCGGTGGGCCTGGGCGCGATGGGCCTCCAGGACGTCTTCTTCCGGCTGCGCCTGCCCTTCGACTCCCCCGAGGCCCGCGCGCTCTCCACGAAGATCTCCGAGCGGATCATGCTGGCCGCCTACGAGGCCTCCTGCGACCTCGCCGAGCGGTCCGGCCCGCTGCCCGCCTGGTCCGAGACCCGCGCCGCCCGCGGGGTGCTGCACCCCGACCACTACGCCGTCGAGCCGCACTGGCCCGAGCGCTGGGAGGCGCTGCGCGCCCGGATCGCCACGACCGGTATGCGCAACTCGCTGCTGCTGGCCATCGCGCCGACCGCCACGATCGCCTCGATCGCCGGGGTGTACGAGTGCGTCGAGCCGCAGGTCTCCAACCTGTTCAAGCGCGAGACGCTCAGCGGGGAGTTCCTCCAGGTGAACGCCTACCTGGTGGCGGAGTTGAAGCGGCTCGGCGTGTGGGACGCCCGCACCCGCGAGGCGCTGCGCGAGGCGAGCGGCTCGGTGCAGGGCTTCGCCTGGATCCCCGAGGACGTGCGGAAGCTGTACCGCACCGCGTGGGAGATCCCGCAGCGCGGCCTGATCGACATGGCGGCGGCCCGTACGCCCTTCCTCGACCAGAGCCAGTCGCTCAACCTGTTCCTGGAGACGCCGACGATCGGCAAGCTCTCCTCGATGTACGCGTACGCCTGGAAGCAGGGGCTGAAGACGACGTACTACCTGCGCTCGCGCCCGGCGACCCGGATCGCGCGCGCCGCGTCCGGCGCCGTCCCGGCCGCCGCGCCCATCCCCGTACAGCAGGCGGCGTCCGACGCGGACGCCCTGGCCTGCTCCCTTGAGAACCCCGAGTCCTGCGAGGCCTGCCAGTGACGCACCACGACGAGAAGAACCTGCTCGACCCGGGGTTCGAACTGACCCTGCGCCCCATGCGCTACCCGGACTTCTACGAGCGGTACCGGGACGCGATCAAGAACACCTGGACGGTGGAGGAGGTCGACCTGCACTCCGACGTCGCCGACCTCGCCAAGCTGTCGCCGGGCGAGCAGCACATGATCGGGCGGCTGGTGGCGTTCTTCGCGACCGGCGACTCGATCGTCTCGAACAACCTGGTGCTGACGCTGTACAAGCACATCAACTCCCCCGAGGCGCGGCTGTACCTGTCGCGGCAGCTCTTCGAGGAGGCCGTGCACGTCCAGTTCTACCTGACGCTGCTGGACACCTACCTGCCCGATCCGGACGACCGGGCGGCGGCGTTCGACGCGGTGGAGGAGATCCCCTCGATCCGCGAGAAGGCGCGGTTCTGCTTCCGGTGGATGGACTCGGTGGAGAAGATCGACCGGCTGGAGACGAAGGCCGACCGCCGCCGCTTCCTGCTGAACCTGATCTGCTTCGCCGCGTGCATCGAGGGGCTGTTCTTCTACGGTGCGTTCGCCTACGTGTACTGGTTCCGCTCGCGCGGCCTGCTGCACGGTCTCGCCACGGGCACCAACTGGGTCTTCCGTGACGAGACGATGCACATGAACTTCGCGTTCGAGGTCGTGGACACCGTCCGCAAGGAGGAGCCGGACCTCTTCGACGACGCGCTCCAGCAGCAGGTCACCGACATGCTGAGGGAGGCGGTCGAGGCGGAGCTGCAGTTCGGCCGCGATCTGTGCGGCGAGGGCCTGCCGGGGATGAACACCGAGTCGATGCGCCAGTACCTGGAGTGCGTCGCCGACCAGCGGCTCGTGCGCCTCGGCTTCCCGGCGGTCTACGGCTCGCAGAACCCGTTCTCCTTCATGGAGTTGCAGGGCGTGCAGGAGTTGACGAACTTCTTCGAGCGCCGCCCGTCCGCCTACCAGGTGGCGGTGGAGGGGTCGGTCGCGTTCGACGACGACTTCTAGGGGTGTCCGGCGGGTCAGGGCCGGACACCCCTAGGCCCTGGCCCGGCGGCCGCGGGGCAGGCGCCGCGCGGCCGCGGCGGGCCGCGCGGCGCGCCCCGGCTCGGGGGGCCGCGACCGCGGGCGGGCGGCCTCCCGCAACTGGCGGTCGATACGGCGTTCCCGCGCGATCCCGACGGCGGAGGGCGCGAGGACGAGGGCGAAGAGGGCGGCGACGACGAGGTAGTCCAGGAGTGTGTCCATGACTCCACCCTGGCCCGGTCGGGAGGATCACGGCAGTGGCAGCACTGCCATGGATCGTCGAATTACTGCCACACTGGGTCCATGCTGAACAATGTCGCCGTCCTGCTCATGGACGAGGTCCACCCCTTCGAACTCGGCGTGCTCTGCGAGGTGTTCGGCCTCGACCGCAGCGACGAGGGACTGCCCGTGCACGATTTCGCGGTGGTCTCCGCCGAGGGCCCGGTCCTGCGCACCCATGCGGGCTTCACCATCGGCACGCCGCACGGCCTGGACCGGCTGGAGGAGGCCGACCTCGTCGCCGTGCCGGCGGGCAGCCACTTCATGGACCGGGAGTACCCGCGGGAGGTCCTCGACGCGCTGCGCCGGACCGTGGAGCGCGGGGCGCGGGTGCTGAGCGTCTGCTCGGGGGCGTACGCCCTCGGCGCGGCCGGCCTGCTGGACGGCCGCCGCTGCACCACCCACTGGCGGTACGCGGCGGACCTGGCGCGCCGCTACCCGCGGGCGGTCGTCGAGCCGGACGTGCTGTACGTGGACGAGGGCCCGGTGATCACGTCGGCGGGCACCGCTGCGGGGATCGACGCCTGCCTGCACCTGATCCGCCAGGAGTACGGGCAGGAGGCGGCGAACACCGTCGCCCGGCGGATGGTGGTGCCGCCGCACCGGGACGGCGGCCAGGCGCAGTACGTCAACCGGCCGCTGCCCCGCAGCGCGTGCGACACGGTCGGCTCCACGCTGGTGTGGATGGAGCACCACCTCGACCAGGAGATGAGCGTGGAGCAGTTGGCCGCGCAGGCGCACATGTCGCCGCGGACCTTCGCCCGGCGGTTCCAGCAGGAGACCGGGACCACGCCCTACCGCTGGCTGCTGCGGCAGCGGGTGCTGCTGGCCCAGCATCTGCTGGAGTCCACGGACCGGACGATCGAGACGATCGCGGGGCAGACGGGCTTCGGCACGGCGGCGACCCTGCGCCACCAGTTCGTCCGGGCGCTCGGCACCACGCCGAACGCCTACCGCCGCACGTTCCGGGGCCCGGCGGTCGGCGCCGCCTGAGCGGACGCCGGCCACCGGGCCCCGGGAGGACGGCGGCTCAGATGCCGCAACTGGGCGCCGACCAGAAGCGGGTGGGGCCCTGGTTGACGTGCACGTGGTCGTTGTGGCCGGAGTAGCCGGGGCCGAGGATGCCCTTGAAGCCGTGGTGGCGGGCCTGCTTGGCCAGTGTGCACAGGGAGTGCGGTCCGGCGCCGAGGTCGGCGGCGTCCCCGTACATGTGGCGGCTGTCGGACGCCCCGCCGACCGCCGCGTTGCAGGTGGCCGAGCGGAATCCGCTGGTCACCCGGATCGCCTGGTCGCCCAGTGCGTGCCGCAGCGCCTCCAGCTTCCACATGGTGCTCAGCGCGTTGGCCTTGGCGGTGCCCGCGGCGACCTTGCCGCCGGCCCAGGTGCTGTTGCACGTGTTGAGTTCGGCGTACGTGAAGTGGATCGGGGTGCAGTCGTCGTCCTGGAGCGCGTAGAGCTTCGACTGGGTGGCGGGGCCGGCGACCCCGTCGGCGGTCAGGCCGTAGGCCGCCTGGAACCGCTTGACGGCGGCCGTGGTGGCCGGGCCGTAGGAGCCGTCGACGGCGAGCACGGAGTCGTAGCCCGGATAACCGGCCACCCGGAGCTGCAACTGGACGACGTCGTTGCCGGTGGCGCCGGGTCCCAGGGTGCGGGTCCAGGTGTAGCAGCCGTCCGCCTGCGCGGGTCCGGCGGTCAGCACCGCCCCGCCCAATGCGAAGGTAATGGTCATGACAAGTCCCAGCAGCACGCGTGCGGTACGTCTCAGCACAGGGGTCTCCCTCTGAACGTCACGGGCGATGTGCAAGCGAGCCTGGCCCAGGAGTCGACGCGCGTCAACTCCCCCTGCGGGAAACGGCAGTTGGCCACCAGGGGCGGACCGGATGACGACAGGGGCCCGGGGGGGGGGGGGGGGGGGGGGGGGGGGGGGGGGGGGGGGGGGGGGGGGGGGGGGGGGGGGGGGGGGGGGGGGGGGGGGGCAATCTTCTTTGTCTGTTC
>NZ_JBVJCD010000094.1:8702-11592 GCF_055588985.1 Streptomyces sp. NPDC041970 | reverse complement strand
CCCCCCCCCCCCCCCCCCCCCCCCCCCCCCCCCCCCCCCCCCCCCCCCCCCCCCCCCCCCCCCCCCCCCCCCCCCCCCCCCCCCCCCCCCGCGTCGTGGGGCCGGACGGACGAGGACGTACGCACACGCCGCCCGCCCGGCGCGGGGCGGGGGGACGAGAACGCACGCACACGCCCCCACCCGTCGGTGGCGGGGGGACGAGAACGCACGCACACGCCGCCCGCCCGTCACCGGGCCGGGGGACGAGGGCGTACGCACACGCCCCCGCCCGGCGCGGCTAGCGGGGCCCGTACGAGCGGCCCGCCCGCGAGGCGACCCCGCCGAGCAGGTTGCGCGGGGCCACCTTCACCAGCCCCATCAGCGCCTTGTAGCGCGGGTCCGGGATCGACACCGTCCTGCCCCGCGCCAGGTCCGCCAGCGCCGCCGCCACCAGCTTGTCCGCGTCCAGCCACATCCAGTCCGGGATGTTGTCCGTGCCCATCCCGGCCCGCTCGTGGAACTCCGTCCGTACGAAGCCGGGGCAGAGCGCCATCAGCCGCACCCCCGACCCGGCCACGTCCTTCGCCGCGCCCTCGGTGAACTGCACGACCCACGCCTTGGACGCCCCGTACGTGCCGCGCGGCAGGAACGCCGCGACGGACGCCACGTTCACCACCGCACCCCGGCCGCGCTCCTTCATCCCCTCGACGGCGGCCGAGGTCAGCCTCAGCACGGCCTCGCAGTGCACCTTCAGCATCGTCAGCTCGTCGGCCATGGACACCTCCAGGAAGCGCCCCTTGTTGCCGAACCCGGCGTTGTTGACCAGCAGGTCGACCGGCTGTCTGCGGTCCCCGAGCCGTGCGGTGACCGCCTCGATCCCGGCGTCCGTGGACAGGTCGGCGCTCAGCACCTCGGCCTCGATGCCGTGCCGGTCGTGCAGTTCGGTGGCCTGTTCGCGCAGCCGCTCGGTGTCCCGCGCCACCAGCACCAGGTTGTGCCCCTGGGTCGCGAGCCGCCGCGCGAAGGCGGCCCCGATGCCCGCCGTCGCGCCCGTGATCAGTGCAGTCGTCATACGCGGCACGTTAGTGCCCCGCACGCCTCCACCGCGCACGGGAGCCCCGGTCAGGACGGGCCGGGGCCGAACGCCACCATGCGGGGTTCGCGCCGGTCGTCGTCACCGTTCATGCCCGCCGAGGTCATGACGAGCCGTTCGCCGGCATAGGCCAGTCGCCCGCCGGACGCCTGGTGCTCGGGCTTGGTGGCTGACGCCGGATGGCGCAGGAGGACCTTCTCCGTGCCCGCGCCGCGCGGGCCCATCCGGAAGACGCGGCCCGGACGGCTCGGCGTGGCCGTCTCGTAGACGAGGAGCGTGCGACCGGATTCGGCGCGCAGGGGGTGCAGTTCGCGCAGCTCGTCGGACTTGACGCCCCAGAGGAACTTCCCGGTGGAGAGGTCGTACGTGCCGACCTGGTCGGTGCCGCCCAGGGCGATGTGGCCGTGGCCGACCGCGGTGCCGCGGCAGGGCTGGCCGTCGTTGCCGGCCCCGCTCCCGGCGCAGTGCTCGAACCCCTTGACCCGCGGGTCGAAGGTGGCGAGGTGCTTCCCGCCGGGGCCCAGGGAGGAGACGCGCCAGTCCTTGGCGGAGTCCTTGGTGTTGTACGTGGTGAAGACGACCGGGTCGACGGAGAGGGCGTTCGCGAACTTCCAGCCGTCACCGGTCCGGTGGCACCACAGGACCTTGCCGGTGCGCGGGTCGATGCCGTGGAGCAGGCTGTAGTCCTTGCCGCCGTCGACCGAGAGCGCGCAGGTGAGGCTGACCAGGAGTCGGGACCCGCCCAGCACGTACGTCGGGTAGCACTTCTTCCGGTCCTCCCAGGGGATGTCGTAGAGCTTCTTCCCGTCGGAGACCTGGTAGGCGGATGCCTTCATGCTCTGCGCGACCGCGAAGGCGCCGCCGCTGATGGCGCTGTACACGATGAGCGTGCTGTCCCCGTCCCCGGTCTCGGGGAGCTCCTTGTGCCACCCCTTCCTCCCCGTCCGCAGGTCGATCATCTGCATCTGGTTGCACGGGTTCATCCGCTCGGCGGTGGCGCTCTCGTGATGGAGGATCACGACCTTGCCGTCCGGCGCCGGATTGGCCGGTACCTCGCAGACGGTGGCGGGCAGGGTGACGCTCCAGACCTCGGCGCCGTCCGAGAGGCGGTAGGCCGCGACCTTCCGGTGGAGGGCCTGGACGGCGAGGTCGCCCACGATCCACAGGTCGAAGACCTTGTTGTGCCCGCCGGGGAGATCGGTCTTGTCGTCGACGATCCACGCCGACGCGTCCCCCGGCTTCCGCCCGGCGTTGATCTCCTGCGTCGTCGGTATGTGCTGCGGCGCGGGGGTGCGCGGGGCGGGGGACTGCGGCACGGACGCGGAGGGGCTGGGCGACCGCGTCGCCTTCTTGGCCGCGGGTGTCGCGGACCGGCCCCGCTCCCCGTCCGTGGCGGCGTACAGCCCGCCCGCCGTGGCGATGAGCGCGAACGCGACCACGGCGGCGATGACCGGCCCCCGGCGGAAGCGGCGACGGCGCGGCGGCGGTCCGGGCGGCGGACCGAAACCCTGCGGCGCGTGCGGATGTCCGGGCGCGGGCTGCTGCGGCGCGTACGGGTTTCCGGGCACGGGTTGCTGTGGCGGGCCCGGTTCGTACCAGGGCTGCGGCGGGTTGGACATGGGGATCCCCCTGGAGAGGTGCTGCTCGGTGCGGAAGCGGTGCCTACGGGTGGAGCCGGCGCGACCGAGGACGATGCCCGCCGCGCTCTCCGCGCCGGGCCCGCGCCCGGACGTCGGGCCGCCGCGGGGGGGGGGGGGGGGGCCGCCCCCCCCCGAGCGGCTTCTTCGGGATTTTGCTCCTTGGCCGCCGTGCTCGACC
>NZ_JBVJCD010000094.1:0-8692 GCF_055588985.1 Streptomyces sp. NPDC041970 | reverse complement strand
GCGGACCTGCCCCCCCCGCCCCAACCCCCCCCCCCCCACCCCCCTCCCCCCCCCCCCCCCCCCCCCCCCCCCCCCCCCGGCCCTCGGCCCCCCCCGCGGCGGCGGCCCGATGCCCGCCGCCGCACTCGTGCTCAGTGCGGTCGTCGTACGCGGCACGCGCCGCGTACGCGAACCCCGGTCAGGACGGGGCGGGGGCGAACGCCACCATGCGGGGTTCGCGCCGGTCGTCGTCGCCGCTCACGCCCGCCGAGGTCATGACGAGCCGTTCGCCGACATAGGCCAGCCGCCCGGCGAACGTCTTGTACTCGGGTCCCACGGCCGACGCCGGGTGGCGCAGGAGGACCTTCTCCGTGCCCGCGCCGCGCGGGCCCATCCGGAAGACGCGGCCCGGACGGCTCGATGTGGCCGCCTCGTGGACGAGCAGTGTCCGGCCGGCCTCCGCGCGCAGCGGGAACAGCCTGTGGGAGTCGTCGGACTTGACGCCCCAGAGGAACTTCCCGGTGGCGAGGTCGTACGTGCCGACCTGGTCGGTGCCGCCCAGGGCGATGTGGCCGTGGCCGACCGCGGTGCCGCGGCAGGGCTGGGCGTCACTGCCGCCCCCGTCCCCGGCGCAGTGCTCGAACCCCTTGACCCGCGGGTCGAAGGTGGCGAGGTGCTTCCCGCCGGGGCCCAGGGAGGAGACGCGCCAGTCCTTGGCGGAGTCCTTGGTGTTGAAGGTGGTGAAGACGACCGGATCGACGGAGAGCACCCGCGCGAACTGCCAGCTCCTGGCCGTCTGGTGACGCCACAGCACCTTTCCGGTGCGCGGGTCGATCTCGCGGAGCTGGCTGTAGTTCTTGCCCCGGTCGAAGGAGAGCGCGCAGTCGGAGCTGACCAGGAGCCGGGACCCGCCCGCCACGTTCTCCGGGTAGCACTTCCCCCCGTTCTCCGCGGGGATGTCGTAGAGCTTCTTCCCGTCGGCGACCCGGTAGGCCGATGCCTTCATGTCATGGGCGAGCGCGAAGGTCCCCCCGCTGACGGCGCTGTACACGAGGAGCCTGGAGTCGTCCGCGCCGGACGAGGCCAGTTCCTTGTGCCACCCCTTCTTCCCCGTCCGCAGGTCGATCATCTGCATCTGGCTGCACGGGTTCATCCGCTCGGCGGTGGCGCTCTCGTGGTAGAGGATCACGACCTTGCCGTCCGGCGTGGGGTTGGCCGGCGTCTCGCAGACGGTGGCGGGCAGGGTGACGCTCCAGACCTCGGCGCCGTCCGAGAGGCGGTAGGCCGCGACCTTCCGGTGGAGGGCCTGGACGGCGAGGTCGCCCACGATCCACAGGTCGAAGACCTTGTTGTATCCGCCGGGCAGGTCGGTCTTGTCGTCGACGATCCACGCCGACGCGTCCCCCGGCTTCCGCCCGGCGTTGATCTCCTGCGTCGTCGGTATGTGCTGCGACTCCGGGGCGCGCGGAGCCGGAGCGGGGGACTTCGGCGCGGTCGCGGAGGGGCTGGGCGACGGCGTCGCCTTCTCGGCGGCGGTCGGCTCCGACCCGCCCCACTCCCCGCCCGTGGCGGCGTACAGCCCGCCCGCCGTGGCGATGAGCGCGAACGCGACCACGGCGGCGATGACCGGCCCCCGGCGGAAGCGGCGGCGCGGCGGCGGTCCGGGCGGCGGCCCGTAGCCCTGCGGGGCGTGCGGGTGCCCGGCCATGGGCTGTGTCGACGCGTACGGGTTGCCGGGTACGGGCTGCGTCGGCGCGCCTGGTTCGTACCAGGGCTGCGGCGGGTTGGACACGGAAGTCTCCTGGAAGGGGCCACTCGGTTCGGAATCGGTTTCCACGGCTCAGGACGGGGTGCTCCGCCGACGCGCGACGCTGCCGCCGATGCCGAGCGCGATCCCGAGGGCGATGCCCGCCGCACCCATTTTGATCTGCGTCGGGCCCTCTTCCTTCTGGGCCATCATCTCGTCGTACGTGCGCTTGTTCCCGTTGGAGTCCACGCAGGTCAGACCGGGTTTGATCGCCATCCCGCCGCACATCTCGCCCTGGTCCGCCTTCGTGCAGCCGCCCATGAGGGCGAGCAGGCCGATGACGGTCGCGGCGATGCCGAGGACGTTGAGGACGCGAGCCAGGGTCACGGGGCCTCCCGAAGCCGTGGAGTTCGCCCGCCGTCACTGGACGACGACGCGTGGCCTCCAGCCCCTGGGCCGGAGGACCCCGGTCGCCGCCGCACCGGCGGAGCACAGGTCACTGGGGGTGGACGCGCCGCGCGCCGACGCAGTTCCCGCCGACGGACCGGGGTCACAGGGCCGATGCCGTTCCTTCACCGCCCCCTGCCGCACCGCCTCCGGGCGGGTGCGCGCGTACCGACCTCCCGCTCCTCAAAGAGCCGAACGATTTATTGGCCCGCGACCCAAGAGTCTCTTATGGTGGAGAGGTGATCGAAGCACGCCACCTCCGCGTCCTGCGCGCCGTGTCCGCCACCGGCTCGTTCTCCGCCGCCGCCCGCGAGCTGGGCTGCACCCAGCCCGCGGTCAGCCAGCAGATGAAGGCGCTGGAGTCCTCCGCGGGCACCACGCTGCTGATCCGCACCGGGCGCGAGATGCGGCTGACGCAGGCGGGCGAGGCGCTGGTGCGGCACGCCTCCGGCATCCTCGCGGGGTTGACCGCCGCGGAGGAGGAGATCGCCGCCATCGCCGGGCTGCGGGCGGGCCGGGTGCGCCTGGTCTCCTTCCCGAGCGGCAGCTCCACCCTGGTCCCCGGCGCCCTGGCCGCGCTGCGCGCCGAGCACCCCGGCACCCGCGTCTCCCTCGTCGAGGCCGAGCCGCCGCGCTCGGTGGACCTGCTGCGCGACGGGGACTGCGACATCGCGCTGGCGTTCCGCTACGGGACCACCGGCGGCGAATGGGACGACCTGGTGGTCCGGCCGCTGCTCACCGACCGGCTGATCGGCCTGGTCCCGGAGGGGCACCGGCTGGCGGACGCGCCGAGCGTGGGCATCGGCGAACTGGCCGAGGAGTCGTGGATCGCGGGCTGCCCGCGGTGCCGCCGCCAACTGGTCGAGGTCTGCGAGGAGGCCGGCTTCACCCCCCGCATCGACTTCGCCACCGACGACTACCCGGCGGTGATGGGCCTCGTCGGGGCCGGGCTCGGGGTGGCGGTGCTGCCGGAGCTGGCCGTGGAGTCCGTACGCCCCAAGGGGGCCAGGACCGTGCCGGTGGAGCCCGCGATCGAGCGGGAGATCGTGGCGCTCACCCTGCCCGACCTGGCCCGCGTTCCGGCGGTGGCGGCCACGTTGGACCAGTTGTCCCGGACGGCCGCCCGCTGAGGCGCCGGGGCAGCCCTGCCCGGCGCGGTCCGGAGCGCCGCCGACCGCCTCGCGGCCGGTCGGGTCCGGATGGCTGAACCTTTCGAAGAAACGTTTCTGCGACCGCTTGGGCCGTCCGGGTGTCAGGTGGGGCCGGGGCCGGTGGCGGCCCGCGGGGACGTCGTCGTGATCAGCCGGGACCTGGCCCGGCCCATCAGCTCCTCGCGCTCGTCCTCGGTCAGACCGCCCCACACCCCGTAGGGCTCCCGTACGGCCAGGGCGTGCGCCGCGCACTCGGCCCGCACCGGGCAGCGCATACACACCTCCTTGGCGGAGGCCTCGCGGGCGCTCCGGGCCGCGCCGCGCTCCCCTTCCGGATGGAAGAACAGGGAGCTGTCCACGCCTCGGCACGCCGCGAGGAGCTGCCAGTCCCACAGGTCTGCGTTGGGTCCGGGAAGGCGGGAGAAATCTGCCATTGCTTGTCCCCTCGGAGCTGTGCTGCGTCGGAAGCGGGGGCCTCGACCGTCTGCGACCGGCGGTCCTCCGCGTTCGACCGCCGGTGATCGTGTGACCTAAGTCTCGACCGTACATCTATGGTGCTAGTAGATGTAAATATGACTGATCGGGAATCTACTCACAGACACCCCGAAAGAGAAGAAATGCTGCCAAATAGGGCACGTCTTTGCGAAGGAATTCGGTTGACGGGTGAAGCACCCGTGCCGTTCTCCTCTGTGAGCGTCTCTTCACGTAGAGTGCCGAACTCTGTGGTGCCGCCCGTAACTCTTTCGAGTGACCGTCGTTAAGAGAGCGGATGCGGTTGACGGGAATCGAGCTCGGGCACACGTCCGAGGGGGTCGACCGCACAGGTGACGACTTGTTATCAGCCTGGAGGCTCAAGGTGACGCGCACTAGTTGCGGAGGACGGCCATGACATCCGTCCTCGTATGCGACGACTCCCCGCTTGCCCGAGAAGCGCTCCGTCGTGCGGTGGCCACCGTGCCCGGCGTCGAGCGCGTGACGACGGCGGCCAACGGCGAGGAAGTCCTCCGCCGCTGGGGCGCCGACCGCTCCGACCTCATCCTGATGGACGTGCGGATGCCCGGCCTGGGGGGCGTGGAGACGGTCCGGCGGCTGCTCTCCGCCGACCCCGGCGCCCGGATCATCATGCTGACCGTCGCCGAGGACCTGGACGGCGTCGCGCTCGCGGTAGCCGCGGGCGCCCGCGGCTACCTGCACAAGGACGCCTCGCGCGCCGAGCTGCGGGCGACCGTCACCCAGGCGCTGGCCGACCCGACGTGGCGGCTCGCCCCGCGTCGGCTGCGCTCCGCCGAGATGGGCGCGGCCCCCACGCTCACCGCACGCGAGATCCAGGTGCTGGAGGGCATGAGCCACGGCCGCTCCAACGCGGAGATCGGCCGCGAGCTGTTCCTCTCCGAGGACACCGTCAAGACCCACGCCCGGCGCCTGTTCAAGAAGCTCGGCGCCTCGGACCGCGCCCATGCCGTCGCCCTCGGCTTCCGCTGGGGGCTGGTCCGCTGACGACGCCCCCGAGCCGCCCCCGTCCGCAGACCGGCGGGCGGGGCCGCGGAACGGGCCGCCGGCTCCACACCCCGTGACCGGGCGACCGCGCGACGGCGTCATGTGACGCTTCCCGGCCGATGACGCATCCTTGAGTCGTGGAGTTCCTCAGGAACGATTCGGTCGAGCGGAAGGGGAGGGCGCAGGACATGACATCCGGCGCACCCGCTCATAACGCTTCGGTGCACAACTCGGGACGCGGTGGAGCGGACTGTACGCCCGCAGGGCACCATGGTCCGATGCGCGACGACGAGACGACGGTGATCGGTGCCCTTGTGCACCGGGCCGTCGACGGCGACGCGCAGGCCACCCACGACCTGCTGGCCCACGTCCACCCCCTCGCCCTGCGCTACTGCCGCTCCCGGCTGAACCGGCTGCCCGGTGACGCTCGCCACTTCGTCGAGGACCTGGCGCAGGAGGTCTGCGTCGCCGTGCTGATGGCGCTGCCGCGCTACAAGGACACCGGCAGGCCCTTCGAGGCCTTCGTCTTCGCCATCGCCGGCCACAAGGTCGCCGACCTCCAGCGCGCCGCGATGCGTCACCCCGGATCGACCGCCGTGCCCTCCGACGAGATGCCGGAGCGGCCCGACGACTCCCTCGGCCCGGAGGAGCGCGCCCTGCTCAGCAGCGACGCCGCCTGGGCCAAGAAGCTCCTGGCCAACCTCCCGGAGAACCAGCGCGAGCTGCTGGTGCTCCGGGTCGCGGTCGGGCTGACCGCGGAGGAGACCGGTCAGATGCTCGGGATGTCCCCCGGTGCGGTCCGGGTCGCCCAGCACCGCGCGCTCAGCAGGCTGCGGGCGCTGGCCGAGCAGTAGCGGACGGTCCAGGCCGCCCGCCGGGAGGGTGCGGACCAGCCAGGTGATCTTGACAGTGGAATGAGACGCCCGCCGGGGCCGTTAGCATGGACATCCGCACCGATCAAGGCCATTTGGGGAAGGTGTCATGACTGCAAACGTCGACGGAGTGCCCGAGAAGTTCGCGACGCTCGGGCTGACATACGACGACGTGCTGCTGCTGCCGGGCGCGTCCGGGGTCCTGCCCAACGCGGTCGACACCTCGTCTCTCATCTCGCGCAACGTACGGGTGAACATCCCCCTGCTGTCCGCCGCGATGGACAAGGTGACCGAGGCCCGGATGGCCATCGCCATGGCCCGCCAGGGCGGCGTCGGCGTGCTGCACCGCAACCTCTCGATCGAGGACCAGGTGAACCAGGTCGACCTGGTGAAGCGGTCCGAGTCGGGCATGGTCACCGACCCGATCACCGTGCACCCCGACGCCACGCTCGGCGAGGCGGACGCGCTCTGCGCCAAGTTCCGCATCAGCGGCGTGCCGGTCACCGACCCCGCGGGCAAGCTGCTCGGCATCGTCACCAACCGCGACATGGCCTTCGAGTCGGACCGCACGCGCCAGGTGCGCGAGGTCATGACCCCGATGCCGCTGGTCACCGGGCGGGTCGGGATCTCCGGCGTCGAGGCCATGGAGCTGCTGCGCCGCCACAAGATCGAGAAGCTGCCGCTGGTCGACGACGCGGGCATCCTCAAGGGCCTCATCACGGTCAAGGACTTCAAGAAGGCCGAGCAGTACCCGAACGCCGCCAAGGACGCCGAGGGCCGCCTGCTCGTCGGCGCGGCCGTCGGCGCCAGCCCCGAGGCGCTGGACCGGGCGCAGGCCCTCGCGGCCGCCGGGGTGGACTTCCTCATCGTCGACACCTCGCACGGGCACAACAGCAACGCCCTCGACTGGATGGGCAAGATCAAGTCCAGCGTCGGCGTGGACGTCATCGGCGGCAACGTCGCCACCCGCGACGGCGCGCAGGCCCTCATCGACGCCGGCGTCGACGGCGTGAAGGTCGGCGTCGGCCCCGGCTCGATCTGTACCACCCGCGTGGTCGCCGGCATCGGCGTCCCGCAGGTCACCGCGATCTACGAGGCCGCGCTCGCCGCGCGCGCCGCGGGCGTCCCGGTGATCGGCGACGGCGGCCTCCAGTACTCCGGCGACATCGGCAAGGCGCTGGCCGCCGGGGCGGACAGCGTCATGCTGGGCAGCCTCCTCGCGGGCTGCGAGGAGTCGCCGGGCGAGCTGATGTTCATCAACGGCAAGCAGTTCAAGTCCTACCGGGGCATGGGCTCGCTGGGCGCCATGCAGTCCCGCGGGCAGGGCCGGTCGTACTCCAAGGACCGCTACTTCCAGGCCGAGGTGGCCTCGGACGACAAGCTCGTCCCCGAGGGCATCGAGGGCCAGGTGCCCTACCGCGGCCCGCTGGCCAACGTCCTCCACCAGCTCGTCGGCGGACTGCGCCAGACCATGGGCTACGTCGGCGCCGAGTCCATCGACCAGATGGAGAGCAAGGGCCGCTTCGTCCGGATCACCTCGGCGGGGCTCAAGGAGAGCCACCCGCACGACATCCAGATGACGGTGGAAGCGCCGAACTACAGCAGGAAGTAACGCACCGGCGCGGGGGAGGGGCGGACCGGGGATTCCCGGTACCGCCCCTTCGCCGCGTGTCGGGGATACTGGGCAGCGCAGACGTAGAGGGAAAGGCCACACATCGTGACTGAGATCGAGATCGGGCGCGGCAAGCGCGGCCGCCGGGCTTACGCATTCGACGACATCGCCGTCGTTCCGAGCCGCCGCACCCGCGACCCGAAGGAGGTCTCGATCGCCTGGCAGATCGACGCCTACCGCTTCGAGCTGCCGTTCCTGGCCGCCCCCATGGACTCCGTGGTCTCCCCGCGGCACGCCATCCGCATCGGTGAGCTGGGCGGCCTGGGCGTGCTGAACCTGGAAGGGCTGTGGACCCGGCACGAGGACCCGCAGCCGCTGCTCGACGAGATCGCCGAGATGCCGGTCGAGTCCGCGACCCGCCGGCTCCAGGAGATCTACTCCGCCCCCATCCAGGAGGAGCTGATCGGCCGCCGCATCAAGGAGGTGCGCGACTCCGGCGTCGTCACCGCCGCCGCGCTCTCCCCGCAGCGCACCGCCCAGTTCTCCAAGGCCGTCGTGGACGCCGGCGTCGACATCTTCGTCATCCGCGGGACGACGGTCTCGGCCGAGCACGTGTCGGGCGCGGCCGAGCCGCTCAACCTGAAGCAGTTCATCTACGAGCTGGACGTCCCGGTCATCGTCGGCGGCTGCGCCACGTACACCGCCGCCCTGCACCTGATGCGGACCGGCGCGGCCGGCGTCCTCGTCGGCTTCGGCGGCGGCGCCGCGCACACCACGCGCAACGTCTTCGGCATCCAGGTCCCGATGGCGACCGCCGTCGCGGACGTGGCCGGGGCCCGCCGGGACTACATGGACGAGTCCGGCGGCCGGTACGTGCACGTCATCGCGGACGGCGGCGTCGGCTGGTCCGGCGACCTGCCGAAGGCCATCGCCTGCGGCGCCGACGCCGTGATGATGGGCTCCCCGCTGGCCCGCGCGACGGACGCGCCGGGCCGCGGCCGGCACTGGGGCATGGAGGCCGTCCACGAGGACGTGCCGCGCGGCAAGCTGGTCGACCTCGGCCCGGTCGGGACGACGGAGGAGGTCCTCACCGGCCCGTCCCACACCCCCGACGGCTCGATGAACATCTTCGGCGCGCTGCGCCGCGCGATGGCCACCACCGGCTACAGCGACCTGAAGGAGTTCCAGCGCGTCGAGGTGACGGTGGCGGACTCCCAGCACAGCCGCTGACCCCGCCCGTACGGCGAAGGGGGCGGGGAGGGGGGGGGGGGGGGGGGGGGGGGTTGGGGCGGAGGGGGGGGGGGGGGGGGGGGGTGTGGGTGGGGGGGGGGGGGGGGGGGGGGGCTGTGTGGGGGGGGGGGGGGGGGCGGGGCGGGGACGCCTCGCC
>NZ_JBVJCD010000093.1:0-11619 GCF_055588985.1 Streptomyces sp. NPDC041970 | reverse complement strand
CCCCCCCCCCCCCCCCCCCCCCCCCCCCCCCCCCCCCCCCCCCCCCCCCCCCCCCCCCCCCCCCCCCCCCCCCCCCCCCCCCCCCCCCCGCCGGGGCGTGCGGGGCGCGTGGGCGGGCGGTGCGTGGGCGGTGCGCAGGGCGCGTACGGCCCGGCGCACAGGGTGCGGAGGCGCGTCCCGGCGCGCGGGGCGCGGGAGCGCCCGCGCCGCGTGTGGCCCGGCGGGTGCGTCCGCCGCGTACGCCGGTGGGGGCGCCCGTCCCCCGGCGCGGTCGGTCCGGGGTGCGCGCGCCTGTCGCGTACGCCGGTGCGGTGGCCGTTCACCGGCGTAGGGGTTCGGACGCGCGCCCCCGTCGCATACGCCCCGCCGCACCCCTCCCCGTACGCCGTCGCTCACGCCAGGCCCAGCGCGAACACCGCGAACCCCGCCGCCAGCAGCCCCGCCAGCGCGCGGCGGGCGTGGGCCGCGCGGGTGCCCGCCTGCCACGGGGCCTCGAAGCGGCGCGCGTACCGGGCGATCAGCACCAGCAGTCCGGCGAAGACCGGCAGCCAGGCGATCCGGGCCGCGATCCAGCCCAGCGTGTCCGGCGCGGTCGTCAGCCCCGCCACCGCCGACCCCGTGAGCGAAGCCGGCACGGCGGCGGCCAGCATCGCGCTCTGGTGCCAGCACAGGACCGTCATCGCCGACAGGTTGACCACCACGACCGGCGCCCACAGCAGCGGCGCGCGCAACAGCCGCCCGATCCGGTCCCGCAGCAGCACGGCCGCCCCGCTCTGCGCCGCCGCCAACGCCACCACCAGCAGCGACGGCGGATGCGAGTTCGTCCGCGCCTCGCCCGGAACGCCGACCATCGACGCCGGATAGTGGAAGACGAGCAGCAGCACGGCGAACAGGGCCCCGCCGCCGACGAGCAGCAGCCGCGCCCCGCGCCTCCCGAGCCGCCCCTCGCCCCACGCCACGCCCACCTGGTAGGCGAAGAGCCAACCGGGCAGGATGTTGAGCACGCTCAGCCAGGAGGGGGCCGAGGCGGCGAGCGGCCCGTAGCGCAGGAAGTCCACCGCCGCGACCGACCCCAGCAGCGGCAGCGCCGCCCACCCGCCCAGCCGCCGCGCCCACCGCACGCACAACGGGGTGAGAGCGGTGACCACGGCGTACACCCCGACGAACCAGAGCGGTTGGACCACCAGCGTCGACCCCGTACGCAGGGTGTCGGCGGGCGCCCCGAGGGCGGACAGCACCGCGAGCAGCACCGCCCACACGGCGCTCACCCCGAGCACCGGCCGGCCCAGGCGGGCGAGGCGACCACGCAGCCAGGCGGCGGACGTCGAGGTCCGGCGGCGGTAGGAGAGCGCCGAGGCGCACCCGCCGACCAGGAAGAAGACGCCGAGCATCTGGAGCACCCAACTGACCGGGGCGAAACCGCCGAACGCCGTCAACGGGCTCGCGTTGTGCAACCCGTCGCCGTCCAGCCGGAACCCGCCGAGCATCCAGTGCCCGGTCGGCACGGCGAGCAGCGCCAGGGCCCGCAACCCGTCGAGCGCCCGGTCGCGGTGGGCGGGGGTGGCGGCGTCGATCCGGGCCGCGCACCGCCGCGCCCCCCGCAACGGCGCGCTCATCGGCCCGCGCCTTCCACCGCGACGCCGCGCGCGATGGCGGCGAAGGCGCGGAGGGAGTCCGTGCCGGGCGCGAAGTAGCCGGTGTGCCCCCGCGCGTCGTCCGCCGGGACGCGCCGGGCCCCGAACGCCGGGTCGGCCGGATCGGCCCCGTGCCCGAGCCCCGCGAACCGTACGTTCGGCACGTCGTCGATCCAGTCCGTGGCGTCCTTCGCCGCCCACACCCGCGCCCGCGTCCCCAGCCCGTCCGCGTCGGCCGCCCGCATTCCGGGGGAGCCGACGGCCACCAGGTCGGTGGCGGGCAGCCGGGGCGCGGCGAGACCGCAGACCACGGAACCGTAGCTGTGGCAGAAGACGGCGGGCGCGGGCAGCCCGTCCGCCGCCAGGCCCTCCGCGAACCGGGCCAGCCGCGCCGCGCCCGCCGCCGCGAGGCCGCCGGTCGCCGCGTCCACCCCGACGCCCACCGGGGTGGTGTACCCGGCCCACGCGACGACGGCGACCTCCGGCCCGGCCTCCGCGCGCAGGGCCCTCGCCATGCCGGCCGGGGCGCCGTACGCGTCGCGCTCCCGGTCGAAGGTCCCGGCGTCCACGTCGGATCCCGGCACCACCACGGAGACCCGCCGCGCGGACCGCAGCTCCCCGAACACCTCGACGACCTGGCCGCGCCCGCGCGGGTCGAACGCCAGGACGCGGCGGCCCGGAGCGGCGAGCGAGCGGTAGCGGGGGTCGTCGGCGGCGGCGAGGGCCAGGGCGTTGGCGCGGTAGCGCAGCTCGACGGGCGCGCCGTCCAGGTTCCCGACCACGGACGGGTGCCGGACGACCAGCAGCAGGCGCTCCCGCTCGTCCAACGCGGCGAAGAACGCGGCGACTTCGGCGGGCGAGGCGTGCGCCGGATCGGGCAGCTCCCGCCCCAGCGCCCGGTCCGCCCGCCAGGCGGCGCTGCCCGGCGGCGGCCCGGTCAACGCCCGCTGACCGTCCCCCGAGACCCAGCCCGCAGTGCCCGTCACCACGCTCGTGGCCAGTGCGAACGCGACCAGCGTCCTCGCGTACCGGCGCATCGTGCCCTCCCTCTCCCCGGCCGCACCGACCGGTGCGACCGTGAGGAAGGTAGGGAGACGACGGGTGCGGAGGCGTCACACCGGGGGGCCAGATGGGACGTGATACCGGAGTAGGGGGTGGGGGAGATTCGCGCGAGCGGCCGAGGGCCGGTGACGGCGGTCCCGGTGGGCCTCGCCGTGTTCCGGGGGGATGCCCGCGTTGTTCTGCCAGTGGCAGAACAACGGTCGGGGCGGGGTCGGCGGTCACTACAGTCCCGTCCCATGACGACGATGACGACGCGCACGGTCGAGTACCGGGCCGACGGCCTGACGATGATCGGGCACCTCGCGCTCCCGGCCGGCGCCAGCCGCCGACCCGCGGTGCTGCTCGGACCGGAGGGCATCGGGCTCAGCGACGTCGAGCGCCGCCGGGCCGACGCCCTCGCCGAACTGGGCTACGCGGCGCTGGCCTTCGACCTCCACGGCGGGCGCCTTCTGGACGACCCCGAGGAGATGCTGGCCCGTTGCCTGCCGCTGCTCGCCGACCCCGACCGGATGCGGGACATCGGCCACGCGGCGCTCGACGTGCTGCGCGCCGAACCGCGGACCGACCCCGACCGGATCGCCGCCGTCGGCTACGGCACCGGGGGCGCCATCGCGCTGGAACTGGGGCGTGCCGGCGTCGACCTGCGCGCGATCGGGACCGTCAACGCGACCACCACGGGCCGACCGGGCGAGGCGGCGCGCATTCGCTGCCCGGTGTGGGCCGGGGTCGGGTCGCAGGACCCGATCATGGCGCCCGCGCAACGGGACGCGTTCACCGCCGAGATGCAGGCCGCGGGCGTCGACTGGCGCCTCACGGTCTACGGCGGCGCCCTGCACGCCTTCCACCACCCGTCGGTCGACCACCCCACCGTCCCCGGCGTCGGCCACCACCCGCGGCACGCGCAGCGAGCCTGGCGCGACATCGTCGACCTGCTCGCCGAGTGCCTGCCCGTGACGGCGGACCCGAGGGTGTGACCTGGGCGCACCCGCCGGCGCCCGGCCCGCTCCTCGTCGGGCGCCGACCCCCTACGCCCCCGCGCCCCCCGGCGTCACGAGCCCCGACTCGTACGCGAAGATCACCGCCTGCGCCCGGTCCCGCAGGTCCAGCTTGGCCAGCACCCGCCCGATGTGCGTCTTGACGGTCTGCTCCGCCAGCACCAGCCGTCCCGCGATCTCCTGGTTCGACAGCCCGCGGGCGATCAGCTCCAGCACCTCCGTCTCCCGAGGCGTGAGCCCGTTCAGCCGGAGCGCCTGCCCGCCGCGCGCGGCCCCCGCGGGCCGCTGCGCCGCGAAGTCCGCGATCAGCCGCCGGGTCACCGAGGGCGCCAGCAGCGCGTCCCCGGCCGCCACCACCCGTACCGCCGCGATCAGATCGGCGGGCGGGGCGTCCTTCAGCAGGAACCCGGAGGCCCCGGCGCGCAGCGCCTCGTACACGTAGTCGTCCACGTCGAACGTGGTGAGCATCAGCACCTTCGGCCGGTGCACCACGCCCACCGGCGGATCCAACAGGGCGCGCGCGGCGGCCAGTCCGTCCATCTCCGGCATCCGCACGTCCATCAGCACCACGTCCGGGCGCTGCCGGCGGCTGACGTCCACGCCCCGGCGGCCGTCCGCCGCCTCGCCCACCACGTCGATGTCGCTCTGCGCCGAGAGCAGCGCCGCGAACCCGGCCCGCACCATGGCCTGGTCGTCGACGATGGTCACGCGGATGGTCACGGTTCCTCCGGGGCGGGGTGGTCGGCCGGGGACAGCGGCATCCGGGCGGCCACCCGGAACCCGCCGTCGGGCAGCGGCCCGGTGTCCAGCGTGCCGCCGGTCAACCGTACGCGCTCCCGCATCCCGACCAGCCCGTGCCCGGTCCCCGCCGTCTCCAGCGGTGCGGCGGGGGTCGCGGCGGGGCCGTTGACGACCAGCACGTTCAGATGGCCGCGGGAGGCCCGGACCGAGACGCGGGTGCGCGCTCCGGGCGCGTGCCGCACCACGTTGGCCAGGGCCTCCTGCACGATCCGGTACGCCGACAGGTCCACCGCCGACGGCACCTCGCCCGGCTCCCGGCCCGCCTCCCCGTCCGGCCCCGCGCCGCGCCCCGCGCCCAACTCCGCGCCCAACGCCAGCTCCACCGGCAGCCCGGCCCGCACGGTGGCCTCCACCAACTGCTGGAGCCGGTCCAGGCCCGGCTGCGGGGCCCGGTCGCCCTCCCCGCCGTCGCTGCGCAGCACCGACAGCAGCCGCCGCATCTCGCCCAGCGACTCCCGCGCCGCCGCCGCGATCGCGGCGAACTCCTCCTGCGCCTCCGGGGACAGCCCGGTGAGCCGGTACGGCGCGGAGTCGGCCTGCACCGTGATCACCGACATGTGGTGCGCGACCACGTCGTGCAGCTCCCGAGCGATCCGGGTCCGCTCCTCCAGCAGCGTGCGCCGCGCCCGCTCCGCCTCGCTGATCGTCTCCTGCTCGGCCAGCAGCCGCGTCGCCTCGCCCCGCTCCCGCAGGGCCGCGGCGATCATCAGCACCACCGCGCCGAGGATCGCCAGCAGCAGGGCGCTGCCGTCGGCGCGGTCCGGAGCCACCAGGTGCAGCGCCGCCCCGGCGGCGGCCGTCACCGCCCACACGGCGATCACCGTCCGCCGCGTCTCGCGCAGGCCGAGGGCCAGCAGCACGAAGAGGTACGCGACGAGGACCGGCGGGGTCCACGGCCAGACGCCGTGCCGCTCCTGGGCGGGCTGGGCCAGCAGGACCAGCGCGCCCACGACGTCGGCCGGGAGGATGATCCACCACGCCTGGAGCGGGCGGTGGGCCAGCATCAGCAGGGGTGCGGCCTGGGCGGTGCCGAGCGCCCCGGCGAGCGCGCCGGGCACACCGTACTGCGTGGTCAGGACGGTGATGGTGACCGGGATGAAAGTCGCCGCGAGGGCGAGCACCACCCCGTAGGGGAGCTGCCGCTGCCACCGCCTCGGGGCGTCGGCCAGCAGCGGGGTGGCGGGATGGGACGCGTGGGACAGCCCGTGGGCCAGCTCGCGCAGATTGCGGCGGGCGGCGCTCAGGAGGCCGTCGGCGGGCGGAGGCCCGGCGGGGGGAGTGGACATGGCCCGGTCAGCGTAGACAGCCGGTCGCCGCACTCGCGTCATACCGGGGTCCCGGACGGGGGCCTCGCCTCTCATACCGCGGTACGGGGTCGGGCGCGCGGGGTGGCCTCGTACGGCGTGGGGGCGCGCCGGGGGGTTCCGTACGGCGTGGGCGCGCGCGGGCCCACCGGCGGGTCACAGCTCCGCGAGGAGCTGGGCCTTCTTGGCGCTGTACTCGGCGTCCGTCACCAGTCCCGCCCGGTGCAGCTCGCCGAGGTGGTGCATCCGCTCCGCGATGTCCGCCGGGTCGCGCCGCCCGGCCGGGACCAGGACCGACGCGGTCGCGGCGGTGGGCTGGGACCGGCGTATCGCCTCCAGGACCGCGGCGGCGAACGGCAGCGACTCGTGGACGGGCCCGTACCCCACGCCGAACAGGACGGCCGCCGGGTCCTGGTCGGCGGCGACGACCAGGCGCTCCGGGGGCGCGGCCACGGCGGCGCCCCCCTCGGACCCGTCCCCGCACCCCGCCGGGGCGCCGAGGCTGCCGCCGGAGCGGTGGTCCACCGGGGCGGCCGCGCGGGGCAGCAACCGCAGGCAGCCGCCCGGCGCCTCGGGCGTACGCCACTCGATTCCGGCCAATTCGCCCACGCGGTACGTCTGGTCGCCGGCCTTCCACTTGGCGCTGGAGGCCCCGGTCCGCGACCACCGGAAGGAGACCCGCTCGCCGTCGAAGGCGGCCCGGCCGTCGTACGCCTTGAAGTGCAGCGGCGCCTGCGGGGCCGGGACCAGGAAGCGGTCGGCCGGCTCGTCGCGGTCGGGGCCCAGCAGGGCCCGCAGCCCGGCCGCGTACTCCTCGGCGAGCTGCTCCCGCTCCAGCGGAAGTACCAGGCGGTAGGGGTCGCACCCCTCCTTGAGCTGGCCCGCGGCGGCCTCCGCCAGGGGGTCGGCGCCCGGTCTGGGCACGGCGCGCAGGACCACCGTCCCCCGCTTGCCGGGGGCCGCCGCCACCGACGACAGCGCCGCGAGAGGGACGCGCCGCTCCCGCAGGCCCTGGAGGAGCCTCGGTGTGCGGATGCCCCGTTCGTAGCGGATGAGCAGGGAGTCGGCGTCGAGCTCCCAGGTGGCATGAATTCCGGCCAGCACTTCACCCATGCGCCTCATCGTATGCGGCACAGGCCCGCACGTCCCCCCTCGGAGCCGGTCCGCATTCATCCGCCCGACACCTCTCCTCTACGCGCGTCGTCCGTTCTCCGGCTCCGGGGCGCCGCCCCGGCACGCGCGGGCCGCGTCGGCGCAGCGGACCGACCCGTACGCGCCGACGCCGATCGCGGCGAAGTTGTCCAGGCTCTCGGCGCCCGGTCGGAAGTAGCCGCTGTGCCCGGCCGCGCCGGCCGCCGAGACGATCCGCGCCCCGAACTCCGGGTCGACCGGGTCCGCCCCGTGGCCGATCCCGCCGAACTCCAGATGCGGCACGTCCCCGATCCAGTCGTCCCCGTCCCGCGTCGCCCAGATCCGGGCCTCGGTGCCCAGCTCGCGGGCGCTGGCCGCCCGCATTCCGGGGCTGCCCGCGACCGCGATGTCGGTCACCCGGCCGGGGGCGTCGTCCGCCGCCACGCCGCAGACGACGGAGCCGTAGCTGTGGCAGAACAACGAGACCGCCGAGGCGCCGGGCAGCGCCCCGACCATCGCGTTCAGCCGCACCGCACCGTCCGCCGCGAGCCCGCCGAGCGCCGCGTCCATGCCGAGACCGGCCGGGGTGGTGTAGTCGGCCCAGGCGATGACGGCGGTACGCGTGGCGGGGGCGGCCGAGCGCTCGGCCGCGTACAGCGATCTCGCCATCCCCACGGGCGCGGCGTGCGCGCGGCGGGTGCGCTCCAGGGTCAGCAGATCGGTGTCCACGCCCGGAACGACCACGGACACGCGGGCCGCCCGGTCGAGGTCCCCGAACACCTCGGCCGCGCGCCCCCGGCCGGACGGGTCGAACGCCAGGATCTGGCGGTCCGGGGCGAGCAGCGACCGGAAGCGGTGCAGCCGGCGCTCCGCCTCGGCGCGGCCGGCCGCCGGGAGCCCCCCGTCCCGCACGCGCCGCCGCTCGGCCGCGGCCGCCTGCTTCAGGGCCAGCCGGTTGGCGTGGTAGCGCAGGGCGACCGGGACGCCGTTCAGATTCCCGACCACGGAGGGGTAGGCGTCCGCCAGGGCGGTCCGCTGGACCGAGGTGAGCGTCGCGAAGAAGCGGGCCATCCGGCGGGCGGGCGCGTCGACGTCCGGCAGCGCACGGCCCGCGACGCGCTCCCGCGCCCAGGCGGCGAGCGCCGAATCGCGCGGCCCGTCGGGGTGGTGATGGCGTACGGCGCTCCATCCCGTGGTCGCCAGCATCACGAACACCACCGCGACGGCGAGCAGCGCCCGCCAGGCGGTCAACGTGGGTGAGGAGTCGAAAGAAGTCACTGCGCCACACCCTAAGGGCTGCCCTCCGGCCCCCAGCGGGTGCCCGAAGGCGGTCGCCAGGCCCTCCCGCGAGGAGGCGGCGGCCCCGCGCGTCCGGAGCGCGGACGCCTCTTCGCCGTACGCCGCACCGCGTCCGACGTGCGCACCGACCGGCCGGGGGCCGCCGGGAGGTAGGGACGGGCACGCGCCCGCTTCCGTGGTGCGCGTGACGTGAATCACCTGCTCCGCGAGGCATGGAGCCGCGCGTGTCGCGCGGCGTCAGCGGGACGCCGTGCCCGCGCCCCGCCCGTTCGCCGTCCGCCGCCAGGAGTGCCCGAGCGCCGGCCCGAGCTGGTCGAGATACCGCTCGGTCAGAGCGCGCAGCGCCTGCGGACTCGGGTCCTGCCCCTGCCCCCAGAGCTGCCCGGCCACCCGCAGCGCCCCGGAGAACGCGGCGACCGCGACCCGAGGGCGGGGGTCCCGGTCCACGTCGAGCCCTTCGCGGGCGGCGATCAGCCGGGCGATCTCCTCCTCCATGGCGACCCCGCGCCGCATGTGGGCGGCGAGCAGGACAGGAGTGGACTCGATCATCCGGTAGACGCGCATGTGGAGGTCGACGGTGACGACCTCCTCGATCGCCTCGCCGATGCTGCTCCAGGCGCAGAGCACGGCCCGGCGCATGGCGTCGAACGGGGCCTCCGCCGCCGGGCGGCGGCGCAGCTCCGCCAGGAAGCGGGTCTCGACCATCTCCTGGAGGGCGAAGGCGGTCTCCTCCTTGTTCGCGAAGTAGCGGAAGAAGGTGCGCTGGGAGACCTCCACGGCGTCGACGATCTCGTCGACCGTGGTCCGCTCGTACCCCTGGTCGGTGAAGAGTTCGAGGGCGGCGCGCAGCAGGGCGTCGCGGGTGCGCTGCTTCTTGCGCTCACGCAGTCCGGCGCGGGGCTCGGCCGTCGGCCCGTCGATCACGTACCGGCCTCTCTTCCTGCGCATTTGTCCAGCTCAGCTTACCTGTGAGCTACGTGACAGTTACTGACTTGTGAAGGGGTTTGTCAACTGTCAGCGACTGTCACTAGTCTCCGGGTATGACTAGTCAGACCACCGTCGAAAAGGCGCCGCGGGAGCCCGAGGACGACGGCACACCCGCTCCGGTCAAGGGGCTTCGCGGCCACCCCTGGCTGACCCTCTTCGCCGTCGCCATCGGCGTGATGATGGTCGCGCTCGACGGCACCATCGTCGCCATCGCCAACCCCGCGATCCAGCGGGACCTCGACGCCTCGCTCGCCGACGTCCAGTGGATCACCAACGGCTACCTGCTCGCCCTCGCCGTCGCCCTGATCACCGCGGGCAAGCTCGGCGACCGCTTCGGCCACCGCCAGACCTTCCTGATCGGCATCGCGGGCTTCGCCCTCGCCTCCGGCGCGATCGGCCTCTCCAGCGAGATCTCGCTGGTCATCATCTTCCGGGTGCTCCAGGGCCTCTTCGGCGCACTGCTCATGCCGGCCGCCCTCGGCCTGCTGCGCGCCACCTTCCCCGCCGAGAAGCTGAACATGGCGATCGGCATCTGGGGCATGGTCATCGGCGCGTCCACCGCGGGCGGCCCCATCGTCGGCGGTCTGCTGGTCGAGCACGTGAGCTGGCAGTCGGTCTTCTTCATCAACGTCCCGGTCGGCGTCCTCGCGCTCGTCTTCGGCCTCGTGATCCTCAAGGACCACCGCGCCGCCAACGCGCCGCGCTCCTTCGACGTCCTCGGCATCGTGCTGCTCTCGGGCGCGATGTTCTCCCTGATCTGGGGCATCATCAAGGCCGGTGAGTCCTGGGGCTGGGGCGACGGGCGCACCTGGGCGTGGCTCGGCGTCGCCGTCCTGCTCTTCGCGGCCTTCGGCCTGTGGGAGACCAAGGTCAAGGAGCCGCTCGTCCCGCTGGGGATGTTCCGCTCCATCCCGTTGACCGCGGGCGCGATCCTCATGGTGCTCATGGCCTTCGCCTTCATGGGCGGCCTCTTCTTCGTGACGTTCTTCCTCCAGGGCGTCCACGGCATGACCCCGGTCGACAGCGGACTCCACCTGCTGCCGCTCACCGCCATGATGATCGTCTCCTCGCCCGTCGCCGGCGCGCTGATCACCAAGTTCGGCCCCCGCGTCCCGCTGGTCGGCGGCATGGTGTGCACCGCCACCGCGATGTTCGGCATGACCACGCTCAGCGAGGACAGCGGCGCCTTCGCCATGTCCCTCTGGTTCGCGCTCCTGGGCTGCGGCCTCGCCCCGGTCATGGTCGGCGCCACCGAGGTCATCGTCGGCAACGCGCCCATGGAGCTGTCCGGCGTGGCCGGCGGCCTCCAGCAGGCCGCCATGCAGGTCGGCGGGGCCCTCGGCACCGCCGTCCTCGGCGCGGTCATGTCCGCCAAGGTCAGCTCCGAGTTCGCGGACAACTGGGCCGCCGCCAAGCTCCCCGGCGCCCCCGACCCGAAGCTGGAGGAGGCCGCCGAGTTCGGCATGGTCCCCACCGAGGCGCTGTCCAAGGCCCCCGGCATGACGCCCGACGTCGTCGACCGCATCGGCGGCGTCATCCACGACACGTTCCTGTCCGGCATGGGCCTGGCGTTCACCGTCGCGGGGGTCGTCGCCGTGGTGGCCGCCCTGGTCGCCACCCTCACCAAGCGCGGGGCGAACGCCGAGGCGGGCGCGGGAGTCGGCCACATCTGACCGCGTCCCGCCTCCCCCCGGCGAGGGGGAGCCTCCCCCTCGCCGGGGGGAGGACTCGTCAACACCGCCCAGGTCACCGCCCCGCCGAATCCTTTCGGCGGGGCGGTGACCTATCAGGGTGGAGCGCCCCGGCGCCCCCTTCCCCCGGCCGTGCGCGGCGGAGCACGGTGGGCGCACGACGAAGAGCACCACCACGGGGGTTGATCCACCATGCGCACGACCGTCCTCGCGGCCGCCCTGGCCGCCGCCGCACTCCTTCCCGCCCTGGCCCACGACCGGGCGGCGGCCGCGCCCGAGGCGTCCTCGGACGTCCGCCTCGGCTCCTGCGGTCCGGGGAGCCTCTGCCTCTGGCGGAAACCGGACTTCGCCGGCGCCCGGCAGACCCACGAGCTGTCCGCGCTCGACATCGAGAGCTGCGTCCCGCTCCCCGCCGGCGGCGACGCCCAGTCCCTCGCCAACCGCACCGGCCGCCCCGTCACCACGTACCAGTCCGCCGAATGCGATGAGACCGGCGAGTTCGAGACCTATCCGGGCGGCGGCACCTGGGTGCCCCGCACCCCGTACCGGGTGCGGGCCTTCAAACTTTGGGAGAACTGAACCGGCGGCCCCGAAACGCCGGAGGGGGGGGGGGGGGGGGGGGGGACGCCCCCCCCCCCCCCCCCCCCCCCCCCCCCCCCCCCCCCCCCCCCCCCCCCCGCCCCCCCCCCCCCCCCCCCCCCCCCCCCCCCCCCCC
>NZ_JBVJCD010000092.1:3811-13882 GCF_055588985.1 Streptomyces sp. NPDC041970 | reverse complement strand
GAGTGGACCGCTTGTCGGCCGCGTAGGCCGCGCGAAGGCAGACCGGCAGCTCGGCCACCTCGGGGGAGCGACCGGGGAAGGGAGACAGCGCGGGGGGGGGGGGGGAGGGGGGGGGGGGGGGGGCGGGGGCCCCCCCCTCGACGGCCGGGAGCCGCTGCGGCAGCAGCAGACCGGGGTCGTCGCGCAGGATGTCCTCGTAGAGCCCGGTCAGCGGGGGCCCGGATCGACGCCGAGCTGGTCGGCGAGGATCTCGCGGACTCGGGCGTACTCGTGCAGCGCCTCGGCCTTCCTCCCCTTGCGGTACAGGGCGAGCATGAGGTGGCCGTGGAAGGTCTCGCGCAGCGGGTGCTCGGAGACGGCGGTGCGCAGGTCGGCCACCAGTTCACTGCCCAGGCCCAGGCCGAGGCGCAGGTCGAAGAGCTCCTCCGTGGCGACCAGCCGGCGCTCCTCCAGCACCGTGGCCGCCGACTCGATGACCGCGCCGCCCTGGCCGGAGAGGACCGCCCCGCGCCACAGCGCGAGCGCGGCCTCCAGTTCGGTGGCGGCCTCGGGCCGCCGGTCCTCGCGCAGGGCCTGCTCGGCGGCCCGTAACCGGTCGTTGAACTCCAGCAGGTCGAGGTGGGCCGCGGTCACGGTGATGCGGTAGCCGCTGCCCTCGGTCGAGATGAACGCGTCGCCGAGCCGGCGACGCAGCTCCGAGACGGCCTTGCGGACCTGGTGGGAGGCGGTCGCCGGCGGATCGTCCTCCCAGGCCGCCTCGATGAGGCGCGGCATGGGGACCACCCGGCCCGGCTCCAGGAGCAGCACGGACAGGACGCGCTCCTGGACCGCGCCGCCGAGCGAGAACCTCACCCCGCCGACGGAGGCCTCCAACGGTCCGAGAATCAGGAAGCGCAGGCCCCCTGCCTCGGACGTCTTTTCCGGTGCGTCGACTTCTGCGTGCATGGCTCGCCCCCTGTGCGGAGGCCCCCCCGGGGCCCATGACGTCGATGGTATGGGCTCATTGGTCTGAACATGTGTGAACCGCGACGGTGGTCCCAGGGCAGGGGGCGTGGGAAAGGCGTCCGGCGGGACGCGGGTCTTCGCGTCCGACGGGTCCGGGCCGCTCGGACCCCGCCCCCGTACGGGACCCGCCGGGCCGGACCGGGCCGGGCGCCAGGTCCGACGAGCCGTGTTCGGCGGGCGACGGCGTCCCGGCGGGCCGGTCGTCGGGGCGGGTCCCGTACGGGGGCGGCGGGCGGCGCCGACCGAGGAGCGGGGAAGCGCGGGCTGCCCCGCGGAAGCGGCACCGGGCCCCTGGCCGCGCGCCCGTCGCCGCCCCGCGCCCCCGGACCGCTCGCACCGTCGGCGGACCGGGGCGAGCGGCGGGGAGGGGGTCAGCAGGGGCCGTTGGCCCAGACGTTCGCCTCGCCCTGGTCGTTGGCCACGCGGTCCCAGGTGTTGCCCCAGCCCTTGTCCAGGCAGAAGTGGTTCCCGCCGTAGTAGTTGTCCGTGAAGACCAGCACGGAGGTGTACGAGGTGCCGGTGCCGTTGTTGAACCAGGACGAGTCCTGGTGGGCGATGTAGCTGTTCCTGGTCTCGGACCAGACGGGGTTGCTGTACGCGAACATGGCGATGCCGACGCCCTCGGTCGCGTAGTTGGCGCCCTTGTAGACGCACAGGTTCCCCGCCGGGCAGTTGCCCGGATTCCGGTTGCTGTAGGTGGGCTCCGTGCCCGCGGCGTGGGCGCCGGTGGCGGTCAGCGGGAGCAGGGCGGTGGCCAGGGCCAGGCCGAGCAGGGCGCGCTTGGTGGTGCGCATGGGGTCTCTCCTCTGGGTGGTGGGTCCTCCGGCGTGCGCCGGAGCGCACGGCCGGGAGCGGTTGGGCTCCCGGCCGCGCGGGTTCGGTGGAGGCGGCTCGCGGCCGCCCGCGGGGCTCAGCCGGAGCCGGTGACGGAGCGGGCCCGGTCGAGCGCGGTCGTGACGGCGCGGGTGTAGGAGCGGGCCTGGCGTGCGAACTCGTGGGCCGCGGCGTCCCGTACGCGCTCGCGCTGCAGGCGGGCGCCGGTCCGGGCCAGCCCGGCCGCGCGGTTGCACTCGGCGTCGGCGACGGCGACGGTCCTCTCGCGCTTCCACGCCTCCCCGGCGGGGCGGTTCCGGTTCTCCTTCGCCACGGCGCCGATGGCGTCCGATGAGTTCGGGTAGGGGAGCCCCCGCGCCGCCATGCAGGTGCGCCAGGCGGTCAGGGACTTCGTGTACCGCGGGTCGGCCAGCACGTCGTCGTAGGTCAGGTACTCCAGGTTCACCACGGTCGCCTTGGCCTCGGTCCACGCGCGCAGATCACCGTAGAGCCGGCCGCGGGCGTCGGCCTGGCAGCCGTCGGCGCTGGTGAAGACCCGGCCGCGGCCGGGCACCGGGACGACGATCGCCGCGGGGTCGGTGCCGTTCAGGGCGCGTTCGAACGCGGCCCTGCGCCGCGGCGCGAGGGAGGCGACGTACCGCGCCTGCGGGCCGTCCCCGGCCGCGGCCCGCCCGTCCCGGTCGCCGGACCGGGCCGCCTGGAGCAGACCGTAACCGTGCCGGCGGGCCCAGGCGACGTCGTCCAGGCCGAAGCGGCGCAGGGGCATCTGGGCGCGCGGCGCGGCGGAGTCGAGCGGGTAGCGGAAGCCCTTGCCCGTCATGCAGGCGGCGATCAGCCGCTGCTCGGCCTCACCGAGCAGGGCGCGCTCCTCCTCGGTGAGCCCGGTGCGGGGCCGGTCGCCCGCCCCGTCCGGCGGCCCGGCCGCGGTCTCCGCCGCCGGAACGTCGGCGGCGGAGCAGGCCGTGACGAGCAGGAGGCCCGTCACGGCGAGCACCTTGAGCAGATCCCTGCCGGTCATGCGGACTCCCCGTCTCGTCGGTGGCTGTACGTCGTGCGGCGGCCCGTCACGGAGCCGCGGCCCCCGAACGCAGGGGAGCCACGGCGCGGTCGCCGAAGGAGGCCCAGGGCTGCCAGCCACCGCTCGGGCGGGCCTGTACGCGCGTACGCACCCGGCCCTCGGCGGTGACCGCGAAGACGTGGATCCGCCCGGTCGCGTCCATGGCGGCGGTGGGCGTCGAGGCGAGCACGGCGCCCGGTTCGCCGAACTCCCCGCCGGGGGCCCAGCCCTCGCCGGGCGCGGTCTGCCAGCGGTGGTCGAGCCGGTCGCCGCCGGGGGAGAGGACGAACGCCTCCAGCCTGCCGTCGGCTCCGGGCACGAGCAGCGGGGCGGCGGCCGACCAGCCGAACAGGGCCAGCCACGCGTCCCACCCTCCGCTCGGCGCCGACTGGCGGCGGTGGAAGGACCCGACTCCGGACGGGCCGATCGCGGCGACGGTGAGCCGTCCGCTGCCGTCGCGCGCCACCCGCGGGGCGGCGCCGGCCGGTCCGCCGAACCGGTTCCACGGGGCCCACTCGCCGCCCGGCGTCTGCTGCCACCGGTGCCGGACCTCCGCGCCTCCGCGGTCGAGGGCGAACACCTCCAGGCGGCCGTCCGCGTTGGCCGCGACGACCGGCGGCGCGCCCACCGGCCCGCCGAACCCCGCTTCCCACGGACCCCAGGCCGGCGAGCCGGGCGTCTGCTGCCGCCGCCGGGAGAGGACGCCGCCGCCGGGGCTCGGCGCGAAGACCTCCAGCCGCCCGTCGGAGCCGCGGGCGACGGCGGGGGCGGCGCCGGCCGGTCCGCCGAACTCCTCCCACGCCTGCCAGCCGCCGTCCGGACGCTGCACCCGGTGGTGCAGGTTGGCGCCGCCGGGCGCGAGGGAGAACACCTCCAGCCTGCCGTCGGTGTTGCGGCCGAGGGTGGGGACCGCGCCGGCCGGTCCGCCGAACCGCTCCCACTCCGACCAGGTTCCGGCGTCCGGGTCGAGCTGGACGCGCCGCAGCATCGAGCGGTCGCCGGCGTCGAGGGCGAACACGGTCAGGCGGTCCTGGACGTCCAGGGCGGCGACCGGGTTGTCCGGGCTCTGCCACGAGGGGGGCGTGGCCTGCCAGTGCAGCGGGGCCAGGTACAGGCCCTGCCGGAACCAGCCCGCGGCGCTCGCGTACCACCGGTCCCCGTCGAGGACCGGTTCCACGGCGTGGCCGGCCACATGGCCGGCGTAACCGTCGACGGTGAAGTGGAAGGGGTCCCTGGAGGCGAGGACGTCGGTGCCCTCGTACCCGCCGCGCGGCCCGATGAACAGGTGGTACCAGCCGTCCCGTTCGACGACGAAGGGCGACTCGGTGACCGAGACGCCGGTCGCGCCGGTGCTCCGGTCGGCGTACGCGACACCGGGCGCGCTCCAGTGCAGCAGGTCGCCGGAGCGGCGGTAGCAGACCAGGTGGCGGCCGTCGGAGGCGGAGACCTCGGTGTAGTACATGACCCACTCGGAGCCGATCCGCACGACCATGGGGTCACGCGCGGCGCGTCCGCGGAAGAGGGGGCCGGAGGGCACGCGGGTCCAGTGGAACAGGTCGGTGGAGGTGGCGAGGTTGACGGCGGCCCCGGTGCTGCCTCCGGCGGCGTAGAACATCCAGTACCGGCCGCCGGCCTCGATGACGTGCGGGGCCCACAGGTGCTCCTCGCCGTGGTAGTCCGGATCGACGGTGAGCGCGTCGGCGTGGGTGGTCCACGGGCCGCCGGGGGCGGGCGCGGAGGCGTGGGCGAAGGAGACCTCCGCGGCGCTGTCGGGCGCTTCGCCGGGCGCCGCGCTGTCCCCGACGATGCTGAACAGGTGCCACCGGCCGTTCGCCCGGATCAGGGTGTGGTCGTTCAGGTAGCGGCGGCGGCCGGGCGTGGACGGGTCGTAGACGTGGGTGAAGGAACCGGCGGCGACCCAGGGGGACGCCGGACCGGCGACGGGGGACGCGGCTGCGGCGCGGTCCGCGAGCGGGAGCACGAGGGCTCCCGCTCCGGCCGCCCGCAGCAGGCCCCGCCTGCTGATCGGATGCACGAGACCGCTCCAGAGGGGGTTGGCTGTCAGTTGATCGCGGGGCCCGCGGTGCCCTTCAGCCAGCCCCAGGCGGACCAGGTGGTGAACCCGTCCTGCCAACGGTGGTAGACGCCGGTGGGGTTGGTCCCGAAGACCTCGATCCGCCCGTCCGCGTTGGCGGCCGCGGTGATCTCGGTGCCCCCGGTGCCGAAGGACTCCCACGGGCCGTAGGGGGCGTTCGCCCCCGTCTGCCAGATGTGCTGGGCCTCGCCGCGGTTGAGGGCGAACACCTCGACCCGGCCGTCAGCGCTCCGCTGGCTCGTCAACTGCGCGTCGGCGAGGCCGCCGGTGTCCTTCCACTCCGACCAACCGGCGGCGCCGGTCTGGTACTTGTGGAAGACGCCCTCGGGACCGGAGGCGAAGACCTCCAGCCGGCCGTCCTGGTTGTGGTCCACGGTCAGGTCGCGGCCGCCGGTGCCGAAGTCCTGCCAGGTGGACCAGCCGCCGTTCACGGACGTCTGGTACAGGTGCTGGAAGACGTCGCCGTTGAGGGCGAACACCTCGAGCCGCCCGTCCGGTGACTTCCCCATCTCCACGCGGCTGTTCGCGGGCCCGCCGCCGGCTGACCTCCATCCCGACCACCCACTGCTGGGGGCCGTCTGGAACCGTTGGAACAGCCCTTCGGGGCCGGAGGCGAAGACTTCGAGGCGTCCGTCGCCGTTGGAACCCACGGCGATGTCACGCCCTCCGCCGCCGAACTCCTCCCAGCCGGACCAGCCGCCCGAGGGCCGGGTCTGGTAGCGGTGCTGGAAGATCCCGTCGTTGATGGCGAACACCTCGAGGCGCCCGTCGGCGTTCGGGCCGATCGCCAGCTCCGCGCCCGAGGGCCCGCCGATGGACTCCCACTCGGACCAGGAGCCGTTCGCGCTCTCCTGCCACGCGTGGTGCACACCGTCGGCCCCGGCGGCGAACACCTCGAGCCGCCCGTCCGCCGACCGCGCCGACACCACCCGGCCGGACTCCGCCGGATGCGCCGGCGGCGGGGGGCCGGGCTCCCGGCCCGGCGTGCAGGGCATCCCGAGACCGCGTGCCGCCAGGTAGGGGATGGGATCGGTGCGCACGGTCGCGCGCGCGTCGCCCCAGATCCGCAGGTGCAGGTGGGGTCCGCTGGACTGGCCCTCGCTGCCCATCAGCGCGATCCGCTGGCCGGCCCGCACCCGGTCGCCCACCTGGACGTCGCGGTGGTACATGTGGCCGTACTCGGAGATGGTGTCGTCCGGGTGCAGGATGCGGATCCACTGCCCGTAGCCGGATTCGTACCCCGAGATGATCACCTCGCCGTCGCCCACGGCGTAGATCGGGGTGCCGCGGTCGTTGGCGATGTCGATGCCGTTGTGATTGGCGTGGTGGCCTTGGGAGATGGGTCCGGCGGCCGGGCAGGCGGCGGTGAAGGCGGCCGCCTGAAGAGGGGTCTGCCGGGAGGGGGCGGCCTGGGCGTCGGCCGGTGACGCCGAGGCCGTCCCCGGCGTCAGCGTCGCGGTGACCGCGAGAAGGAGGCCGAGCACCCGGCCGGGCAGACGCCCGGCCGGACGCCGGTGGATACCGGGCATCACGCGAGATCCCTCCGTCATGCCCGGCGCAGGCGCGCGATGATGCCGTTGATGTCGCGCTCCAGCATTTCGCGGCGGACGAAGTGGCCGCCGGGCAGCTCGTGCGCCTCGTGCGGGATGCCGACGCGGTGGAGGTGGTAACGGAACTCCTGCTGGGTGCGGAGCACCGTCCCCTCGTTGGCCTGGTCCCACCAGTTGACGGGGTCGGGGCTGGTGCCGGCGACGAGGAAGACCCGCTTGTGCCGGTAGCTCTCGATGCGCTCGACCGGGTTGTCGGCGCTGACGCGGGCCTGGTCCCAGGGGACGCCGTAGACCGTGCCGCCGTTCAGTTCGACGGCGGCGGAGGAGGCGTTGGCCCAGTGCGTCACCACGTCGCCGTTGCCGCCGCGCAGGTTCGCCGGGCCGGAGTGGGCGCTGACCGAGGCGAAGTGGCCGTAGTACTTGGCCGCGTACTTCAGCGCGCCGAAACCGCCCATGGAGAACCCGGCCACGGCGCGGCCGTCGTACTCGGCGTACGTACGGAAGTTGGCCTCGACCCACGGCAGGAGCTGCCCGATGTGGAAGTGCTCCCAGTTGCGGGCGCCGATGTTGGAGGTGGCGGCGTTGGAGTACCAGCCCGCGCGCCCGCCGTCGGGCATGACGACGATGAGGTCCTTCCAGGCGGTGAGGCCCCGGATGTCGTGGTGGGCGTCGAAGGTGATGAAGTCCTCCTGGCCGCCGTGGAACAGGTAGAGGACGGGGTAGCGGCGTCCGCTGGTGTGGTAGCCGTCGGGCAGCAGGACGTTGACGGCCGGGTTCCAGCCGCCGATGGCACCCGTCTGGAACCGGTAGTACCACATCCGGTGGTCCTGCTCGCCGCGCTCCACGATGCGCAGACCGAAGCCGTCGCCGACCGCCGAGGCCGCCGTCGCCGACGCGAGGACGCCGCCGGCGCCCAGGGCCGCCGCGGCGGTGAGCCCGCCGGCGGACTTGAGGATGCTCCTGCGGGAGGGATTGAGCGGTTGCTGCGCGGTCAAGGTGACCTCCTGTGGGCGAGCTGGCTGGGACCCGGCCGCCGTCCCGGCGGTGTCCGGCGGTTCGGAAGCTAGCGATCTCCGCCCGGCAGGAGTATCCGGAACCTTACGGGTGACGGAACCGGCTCCCGTCCTCTAGGCGGACGGGCGGGCGGGGGGTGGTGGGGCAGGCGGGGTCGGCGGGGCTGGTGGGGTTGGTGGGGCATGGGTCCGGTGGGGCTGGTGGTGTCGGCCGGGCTCAGTGGGTCTCGTGGGTTCGGTCGGGTCCGGCCGGTCTCGTGGGTTCAGCCGCGTCCGGCCGGTCGCGTGGTCCGGTCGGCCTCGTGGTGTCGGCCGGGCTCAGTGGGTCTCGTGGGTTCAGCCGCCGCGCGGCCCCGGCCGAGCCCGCGGGCCCAGCGGGTCCAGCCGGCCTCGCGGCTCCGGTCGGGCCCAGCCGGGTCCGGTCGCCGGTCGCGCGGCCCGACCGGTCTCGCGGGTTCAGCGGCCCGGCCGGGTTCAGCGGCCCCACGGGCCTTGCGGCCCCCACCGGCCTCGCGGCCCCGGCCCATCCGGTGGGCGCTGCGCCGTGAGCCCTTAGCGGGAGGGGTCGCGGGTGTCAGTCCGTAACCCTCCGGATTCCTGGGCCGGTCCCTCGTGGATAGCTTTCGGCGCGACCCGGCACGGCCACGGCGGGTCCCCCTTCGCACGTGCCTCGTACCGCTACCGACCAGGAGCCCGTTGTGAGCGCACACCACCCCTCCCGCAGAGCGATTCTCCGATCCGTCGGCGGGCTTTCGGCCGCGCTGTCCCTGGCCGGCGCGCACGTCCTCGCGTCGGGGCCGGGGGCCCACGCCGCCGGCGCCCGTTCCGTCCGGAGCGTCCAGTCGGACGTGGGCGGGCCGATCACCCGCGACGAGATCCTGCTCCGCGCCCAGCACTGGGTGGACCTGAACGTCTACTACAACCAGGAGGACTCCCACCCGGACCTCCAGGGCAGGCACTACCGCACCGACTGCTCGGGCTTCGTCTCCATGGCACTGCACCTGCCCTCGTCCCCCAGCACGGTGACCCTGCCGGAGTTCATGGACCCGATCGGCTGGGAGGACCTGAGGCCCGGCGACGCCGTCGGCACGCTCGGGGCGGGGACCGGCGGGGACGCGGGCCACGTCGTGCTGTTCACCGGCTGGGCCAACCCCCAGCACACGCGCTTCTTCACCATGGAGGAGATGGGCGGGAGGGGGTCCGTACGGTACGAGCGGCCGATCAACTACACCACCAGCGGCGGCCGGTTCGTCGCCAAGCCGCACCGCTACAAGAAGGTGGTCGAGGCCCCCGCCCACCGGGCCGCGACCCCGGCCGAAACGGGCCGCGTGGTGTCGGCGCGGTCGGCGGACGGCCGGCTGGAGACCTTCGCGGCCGGAGCCGACGGGGTGTACCACGCCTGGCAGACCGAGGCGAACGGCGGCTGGTCGGCCTGGCGGCCGCTCGGCGGTCCGCGCGACGCGCAGATGGCGATCGCCCCCAACGCCGACGGCCGGCTGGAGCTGCTGGCGATCAACGGCGACACGGCCCAGCACATCTACCAGTCACGGCCCTCGGGGGACTGGTCCGGCTGGCAGGAGTTCGGCACCGGCGGGCGGTACATCGCCGCCGGCACCAACGCCGACGGCCGTATCGAGGTGTTCGCCTCCGGCCCGAAGGGGGTCTACCACCGGTACCAGACCGCGCCGAACACCGGCTGGTCGGGCTGGGAGTTCACCGGCGGCGGCCCCGTCGACGCCCGCCTCGGGATGGAGAAGTCCCCCGACGGGCGCCTTGAGGTGTTCGCTCTCAACGGCACGGTGTTCGAGCACCAGTACCAGCTCGCCCGCAACGGCAACTGGTCCGCGTGGGAGCACTTCGGCGGGGGCGGCCACGACCTGACGGTGGACCACAACGCCGACGGACGTCTCGAGGTGTTCGCCTCCGGGCCGGAGGGGATCTTCCACCGCTACCAGGAGTCCCCGGTCACCTGGTCGGGCTGGGTGCGGACCGGCGGGCCGGCCGACGCGCAGCTCACCAGCGAGCGCACCTCCGACGGCCGGGTGGAGGTCTTCGCGATCAACAAGGACATCGCCGTCCACGCCTGGCAGACCGGGATCAACGCCCCCTTCAGCGACTGGGCCACCATCGGCACCGGCGGCACGGAGATCACGGCCGCCACCAACGCGGACGGCCGCCTGGAGGTCTTCGGAACCAGCCACGCGGGCGTCTACCACACCTGGCAGACCGGCTTCTCCGACTGGGCCCAGTGGGCGTGGCTCAACGGCTCCGGCCCCGCCGTCAACTGACCGCGGGACGTACGGGGTCGGGGCGTGCTCGCGCCCCGGCCCGTACGCGCCGCCCGACGCGGTCCGGTACGCCGCCGGCCCGAGGGCGACGGCAGCGGAAGGCCGACGCGGGGGGGGGGGGGGGGGGGGGGGGGGGGGTGTGCGCGGCCGGGGGGGGGGGGCGGGGGCTCCGGGGTTTCCGGTTGGGGGGGGTTGGGGCCTCCCGGGCTTGGCTAACCTTCGGGGAGGG
>NZ_JBVJCD010000092.1:0-3801 GCF_055588985.1 Streptomyces sp. NPDC041970 | reverse complement strand
CACGAGCGAAAGGGAAAGGAAAGCACATCGAGGTCAGGGGACACCAGCCCCGCCCCCCCCCCCGCCCCCGCGTCATGGGAGCGGTCGCGCCCCCGCCCGCCGCGGCGATGCCGCCCGCGGCCGATGCGGTCCCGCCGGCTCAGTCGGGCTGGTGGGCCGTGCGGGGAGGGACGGTGGGGTTCGGAATCCCGGCGGCCTCGGCCTCGGGCGCGGCCCCGGCGTCGGCCTTGGTCCCGGCCCCGGCGTCGGCCTTGGTCCCGGCCCCGGACGCGGCCCCGGCGTCGGCCTCGGGCCCCTCCCCGGTCTCGGGCGAGGCCGGGGGGTCCAGTCGGCGCATGGCCGGGGCGACCAGGAGCAGCAGGGAGACGGCCCCCCACGTCACCGCGATGACCACGCCCGTCTCGCGCAGCCCCACCCCCTCCACCAGCAGGCCCGCCAGGAAGGTGCTCGCCGGGATCGCGGTCATGGAGACGGCGTTCTGCATTCCGAGCACGCGGCCGCGCACGTCCTCGGAGACGCGTTCGGTGACCAGGACCATGAAGAGCGCGGGCAGCGGCCCGGCGCCGACGCCGGTCAGGACGGCGCAGGCGATGAGGACCGGTACCGACGGGAGCAGGGCCAGGCCCACCATGCCGAACAGCGAGATGACCTGGGAGACCACGAACACGGTCCGCCGGGACAGTTTCGGCCCGGTCACCGCGTACGCGATCGACCCCCCGATGCCGCCGACGGCCAGGCAGGAGATCACGAGGCCGTAGCCGCCGGGAGAGTCCTTCCCCGCCAGGTAGACGGGGAGGACCAGGTTCTGGAGCGGGGCGAGGACGGCGACGCTGGCCGCCGACAGCAGGGTGATCGTCGTGACGGTGCGGTCGCCGCGCAGGACGGAGAACCCGTGCCGGACGTCGGCCCACGGACCGCTCGGGGTCTCGCCGCTCGGCGGGGTGCGGCGTCCGAGCCGGCGGGGCAGGACGAGACCGCCGACGCCCGCGAGCGCGGAGCAGACGGCCGTGACCCACAGCACGGTGGCCGGCTGGACCAGGACGATGAGGAAGCCGGCGGCGGCCGGGGCGATGATCACGACGACGCCGCTGACGGTCTCGCGCAGCCCGGCCAGCCGGGTCAGGTCCATGCCGCTGGCCTTGGCGACGTCGGGGGCGAGCGCCTCACGAGCGGTCATGCCCGGTACGTCGATGAGGGCCCCGGCGACGCCGAGGACGACGAACCACGCCACGGTCAGCCCGATCAGGCCGTCCACGACCGGCAGGGCCGCGACGCAGGCGGCCGAGGCGAAGTCGGCGCAGACGGAGAGGCGGCGGCGGCCGAACCGGTCGATCAGCACGCCGCCGACGACGGCGGAGAGCAGGACCGGAACGGCGGAGGCGGCGGCCACCAGGCCCACGGCCGAGGCGTCGCCGGTGCGTTGGAGCACGAGCCAGGGCAGGGCGATGCTCGCCACGGTGTTGCCCAGCAGGGAGAGCCCGTGGGAGAGCAGGTATGCGATCAGCATGGATCTGTTTTTCCGGAGAAGGGCGGCCTGGGCGTACGACCGCGGAATGGGGGCGAAGTGCCGGAGGGGGCCGAAGAGGCCGAGGAGCGCGGGTGGACAGGGGCAGGGGCGGTCAGGCGGCGGCGCCCGCGCCGAACGCGTGGCGTGAGAGGTGGCCGACGGCGCCCAGCACCGGCAGCCGCGCCATGACCTGGGTGTCGAGCAGTATGCGGGCGCGCAACCGCGCGGGCAGTCCGCGGAGGTCCACCCCCTTGGCGGTCCCGTAGGCGCTGATGGACTCCACGAGCCGCAGCCCGGCCGCGTCCCGGTCGAGCTCCCGCGGATCGTCGACGCCCCAGGCCAGTTGGGCGCCGGTGCGGCGGAAGAGGGCGAAGCGGCGCGTGGAGCCGACGGCGAACCGGGAGTAGGTGTCGAGTACCAGCTCGCCCTGCGGGAACCGTTCGACGATCCGGCGCAGGACCCGCGGGCCGTCCTCGGCCCGCAGGTACATGGACAGGCCCTCGGCCACGACGAGGACGGGGGCGTCGGTCGGTATCCGCGCCGGCCACTCGGGGTCGGTGACCGAGGCGGCGACGGTGTGCCGGGCGGGGTGGTCGGGGTGGACGGCGCGGTGGAGGTCGATGACCTCGGGCTGGTCGAGGTCGTACCACCGCACGTCCGGGCCGGGGGCCAGCCGGGTGAACCGGTCGTCGAGGCCGCAGCCCAGATGGACGACGACGGCGCGCGGGTGGTCGGCGAGAAATCGCCGGACCTGGCGGTCGAACCACCGGGTGCGCAAGGCGACGCCCACGGCGTTGGTCTCGTTGATGCCGAGCCGGTCGAAGTCGTACTCCGTCCGGGCCACCAGCGCGGCGGCGACCCGGTCCCCGAGGAGGGGGTGCGGGGAGCGCGCGTCCAGGGCCCGCGCGTACAGCGGGGCGAGCAGGGTGGCGGCCGCGCCGGTCAGGGAGATCGGTAAGGGGGGCGCGGCCGGGTCGTCGTTCTCACCCGTCGACGGACTCCCGTGCAACGGCTCGGACATGAGTTCTCCTCCATGCTCATGGCCGACCGACTGCCGGGCGGCGAAAGGGGTTCGCGGATAAAGCGACGGCAAAGGGGGGCCGGTAGTGCGTCGGCCGGTGGACCCTATGGGGCATTCCCGGAGGCCGCAACCCCATTCACTCCGGAGAGCCCGTCGCGTACATGCTCGTACCCGCTTCCGCTCCCAATCCGACCTGGGAGGACGGGAAGGGGAGGGCGGCTCCGGGAGGTGGGCCGCGTACATCATCTTCACACGTCCCTCACATGTGCGGAAGGATCGCTCCGGCCACATTCAGCCAAACCGCACCCCTGCTTTTCCGCTTGTTGACAGGGCGGATACGCCGCTCGAAGCTTCTACGCAGAGCCGCAACCGGTACCCGTGAAGGGAGATTCCGTGTCTGCTGATCGAAAGGTCGCCCTGGTTTCCATGCCGTGGAACAGCACGGTGCGCCCCTCGATTCAAGTCGGAATTCTCCGGTCTGTGGCGGAGGCCGAGGGCTGGGATGTCCGGCCGTATTATGCATATCTGAAGTTCTACGGACTCGCCCGCTCGACTCTCGGGCTTTCCGACGAGGTGTGGTCGGACGCCTACGAGACCGTGTCGGAGAAGCTGTACCACCTCGCGGCCGGCGACTGGGTGTTCGCCCAGCGCCATGCCGAACCCGCCCGACGCGACGCCTACTACGCCGTGCTGCGCGACCACCGGGTCGACGAGCAGGCCATCGCCCTCCTCGACGCCCTGCGGCCGGTCGCCGAGGCGCATGTGGAGCACACCGCCCGCGCCCTGCTGGCCGATTCCCCCGACGTCATCGGCTTCACCTCGATGTTCAGCCAGAACGGGCCGACGTTGGCGGTGGCGGAGCGGTTGCGTGAGCACGGTTTCGGTGGGGTGATCGTGATGGGGGGGAGCAACTGCGAGGGGTCGATGGGTCGGACGTTGCTGGCGCGGAATGCGGCGTTGGACGCGGTGGTGGACGGTCCGGGTGAGGATGCGTTCCTGGCGTTGCTGCGGGCGGTGGCGTCGGGTGGTCCGGTGGTGAGTGGGGGGCGGTTGCGGGCGCGGGTGTCGGTGGAGGGTGCGGCGGTGGTGGCGGAGCCGCGTCCGGATCGTCCGTTGGCTGTTCCGGTGCCGAACTACGACGGGTTCTTCGAGCAGTTGGTTGAGGCGGGGTTGGGGGGTCTGGAGCCGGAGATCACGTTGCCGGTGGAGTTCTCGCGGGGGTGTTGGTGGGGTGCGAAGACGCACTGCACGTTCTGCGGGTTGAACGGTGCGA
>NZ_JBVJCD010000091.1:0-15661 GCF_055588985.1 Streptomyces sp. NPDC041970 | reverse complement strand
ACGACGGCATAGTGGCGACCTGCGTGCTCTTTGAGTTCCCATGGCATGTCGGCAGGCTGCCACAGATGCCCTGTCGGAGGCTCGCGGGTATCCCGGGTCTCACCTGGGTGCAACCCGTCCAGTGTTTGCGGGACAGCCCTTAGGCGAAAACCCTTCACTGCACCCGCCGGTTCATGGGGGCGTCGAGGTCGAGCGGCGCCTCCGCGGGCAGCAGGGCCGTCGCGGCGTCCCGGCGGCCGGCCCGGACGTGTGCGCGCACCGCGTGCGCGAGGGGGGTGACGTCGCGGACGGACACGGTCCACTCGTCCGCGTACCGGCGGGCCGCCTCGCCGCCGAGCCCGAGTTGGAGGGAGCGGTACGGCAGGGGGTTCAGGTCCAGGTCACGCTCGGGGTCCCACTGCACGCGCGCGGGGGCGGCGCGCAGGCTCCGCCGCCAGGCGGCCTCGTCGGGGTGCACGCCGGGCGCGTAGTGGGAGAGCTCTGCGTGCGCGAGGGCCCACGCGAGGCCGGCGCGGTCGATCTCGACGGCGAGGACGACCTCCTGGCCCTCCTTCGCCCCCCAGCCGCAGCGGTACATCATCCACAGGAAGCTGGGTTTGATCCACGTCATCCGGTCCCGCTTCCAGGCGGCGGGGAACCGTCCGTCGCGGGCGGCGGGCAGCCCGATGGCCGGCGGGTACGCCTGGTAGACGGTGACGGTCGAGGCGGTGTGCAGGGCGCGGATCTGGTGACGGGGCGGGGTGGTCATCCGGCCAGGATGCGGGGCGGGCGACCGTCTCGGCACCCGGTTTTCCGGCGGCGGCCCCCGCCCGCACGGCCGGCGGAGGGGGGCCGGGCCCGGCTCAGTGGTTGCGCGGGAAGCCGAGGTCGACGCCGGCGGGGGCGTCGGCCGGGTCGGGCCAGCGGGTGGTGACGACCTTGCCGCGGGTGTAGAAGTGCACGCCGTCGTCGCCGTAGACGTGGTGGTCGCCGAAGAGGGAGTCCTTCCAGCCGCCGAAGGAGTGGTAGCCGACGGGGACCGGGATCGGGACGTTGACGCCGACCATGCCGGCCTCGACCTCCAGTTGGAAGCGGCGGGCCGCGCCGCCGTCGCGGGTGAAGATCGCGGTGCCGTTGCCGAACGGGGAGGCGTTGACGAGGGCGAGGCCCTCCTCGTACGTGTCCACGCGCAGCACGCACAGCACCGGGCCGAAGATCTCGTCCCGGTACGCGTCGGAGTCGGTGGAGACCTTGTCCAGCAGGGACAGGCCGATCCAGTGGCCGTCCTCGAACCCCTCGACCGTGTGGCCCGTGCCGTCCAGGACGACCTCCGCGCCCTGGGCGGCCGCGCCGGTGACGTAGGAGGCGACCTTGTCGCGGTGGGCGGCGGTGATCAGGGGGCCCATCTCGGAGGCCGGGTCGTCGCCGGGGCCGATGGTGATCCTCTCGGCGCGCTCGCGGATCCTGGCGACCAGCTCGTCCCCGATCGCGCCGACCGCCACCACGGCGGAGATCGCCATGCAGCGTTCGCCGGCGGAGCCGTACGCCGCCGAGACCGCCGCGTCGGCGGCCGCGTCCAGGTCGGCGTCCGGGAGGACGAGCATGTGGTTCTTCGCCCCGCCGAGGGCCTGGACGCGCTTGCCGTTGGCGGAGGCGGTGGCGTGGATGTGGCGGGCGACGGGGGTGGACCCGACGAAGGAGACGGCCGCCACGTCGGGGTGGTTCAGCAGGCCGTCGACGGCGACCCGGTCGCCGTGCAGCACGTTGAGGACGCCGTCCGGAAGGCCCGCCTCCGTCGCCAGTCCGGCCAGCAGGTTGGCGGCCGAGGGGTCCTTCTCGCTCGGCTTCAGCACGAACGTGTTGCCGCACGCGACGGCCAGCGGGAACATCCACATCGGCACCATGGCCGGGAAGTTGAACGGGGTGATGCCCGCGACGACGCCGAGCGGCTGCCGGATCGAGGCGACGTCGACCCGCTGGGAGACCTGGGTGGACAGCTCGCCCTTGAGCTGGGTGGTGATCCCGCACGCCAGCTCGACGATCTCCAGGCCGCGCGCGACCTCCCCCAGCGCGTCCGCGCGGACCTTGCCGTGCTCGGCGGTGATCAGCGCGGCGATGTCGTCGCGGCGGGCGTCGAGCAGGGCGCGGTAGCGGAAGAGGACGGCGGTGCGCCGGGCGAGCGAGGACGTGCCCCATGTCGCGTACGCGGCCTTCGCCGCCGCCACGGCCGCGTCGACCTCGTCCGGGGAGGCGAGCGCCACCCGCCTGGTGACCGCGCCGGTGGCCGGGTCGGTGACCGGGCCGTACTCGCCCGACGTGCCCTCCACCGTCCTGCCGTCGATCCAGTGGTTGACGGTCTCCGTCATGACGTGCTCCTTCGGGCTCCGGGCGGATGTCACAGGTGGCGGCGGCGGGCGGCGGCCCGCCGGTCGTACTCCCTCCGGGCCGCGACCGCCGCCGGCCGGGTCGCGGTCTCGGCCACCGGGACATCCCACCACGCCTGGGCGGGAGGGGGGCCCGACACTGTGTCGGGCGTTTCGGTCTCCACGTAGACACACGTGGGTTCCTGCGCCTCGCGGGCGTCGGCGAGGGCGGTGCGCAGGTCGTCGACGGTGGCGGCGCGCAGGACGCGCAGGCCGAGGGAGGCCGCGTTGGCGGCCAGGTCGACGGGGAGCGGCGGGCCGGTGAAGCCGCCGTCGGCGTCGCGGTGGCGGTAGGCGGTGCCGAAGCGCTCGCCGCCGACCGCCTCGGAGAGGCCGCCGATCGAGGCGTAGCCGTGGTTCTGGAGGATGACCAGTTTGAGGGGCAGGCCCTCCTGGACGGCCGTGACGATCTCGGTGGGGTTCATCAGGTACGTGCCGTCGCCGACGAGCGCCCAGACGGGGCGGGCGGGGCGGGACCCGCCGCCCGGCCGCTGCCGCGCGGCGGCGAGCATGACGCCGATCGCGGCCGGGATCTCGTAGCCCATGCAGGAGTAGCCGTACTCGACGTGGTACTGGTCGCGGGAGCGGGGCCGCCAGAGCTTGTGGAGGTCGCCGGGGAGGGAGCCGGCGGCGTTGACCAGGATGTCGTCCTCGGTGACGAGGGCGTCGAGCAGGCCGAGGACCTGCGTCTGGGTGGGGCGCGCGGCGGGGTCGGGGGTGGCGAACGACGCCTCGACCCGCTTCTCCCACGCCTCCTTCGCGCCGGTGTACTCCGTCTCGTACGCCGGGTCGACCCGGTGCCCCCGTCCGGTGAGCGCCGCCGCCAGCGCCTCCAGGCCCGTGCGGGCGTCGGCCACCAGGGGGAGGGCGGCCAGCTTGTGGGCGTCGAACCCGGTGATGTTGAGGTTGAGGAAGCGGACGGCCGGGTTCGCGAAGAGCGTCCCGGAGGCGGTGGTGAAGTCCGTGTACCGGGTGCCGACCCCGATGACCAGGTCGGCGGTGCGGGCGAGGGCGTCGGCGCTGGCGGTGCCGGTGTGGCCGATGCCGCCGACCTCGGCCGGGTGGTCGTGGCGCAGCGCGCCCTTGCCCGCCTGGGTGGCGGCGACCGGGATGCGGGTCGCGGCGGCGAACGCGGCGAGGACGTCCTCGGCGGCGCTGTGCCGGACCCCGCCGCCCGCGACGATCAGGGGGCGGCGGGCGGAGCGCACCGCCCGCACCGCCGCGTCGAGTTCGCGCGGGTCGGGCGCGGGCCTGCGGACGTGCCAGTCCCGCTCGGCGAAGAACTCCGCCGGCCAGTCGTACGCCTCCGCCTGCACGTCCTGCGGCAGCGCGAGGGTGACCGCCCCGGTCTCGGCGGGGTCGGCCAGGACGCGCATCGCCTGGAGCGCGGCCGGGATCAGCGCCTCGGGGCGGGTGATCCGGTCGAAGTAGCGCGAGACGGGGCGCAGGCAGTCGTTGACGGAGACGTCGCCCGCGTACGGCGTTTCGAGCTGCTGGAGCACCGGGTCGGCGGGCCGGGCCGCGAACGCGTCGCCGGGCAGCAGCAGGACGGGCAGCCGGTTGACGGTGGCGAGGGCCGCGCCGGTGACGAGGTTGGTGGCCCCCGGTCCGATGGACGTGGTCACCGCGTGCGCCGAGAGCCGCCCGGACTGGCGGGCGTACCCCACGGCCGCGTGCACCATGGCCTGCTCGTTGCGGCCCTGGAGGTAGGGCATGGGGTGCGCGGTCCGCCCGCCGTTCCCCGCCTCCAGGAGGGCCTGGCCGATCCCGGCGACGTTGCCGTGCCCGAAGATGCCCCAGGTGGCCGCGATGAGCCGCTGCCGGCGGCCGTCGCGCTCGGTGTACTGCCGGGCGAGGAAGGCGACCAGCGCCTGGGCGGTGGTCAGCCGCCGGGTCCGGGGGCGGTCGGGGCTCGTGGGGTTCACGGGGTCTCCTGCGGGCCGGGCGACGGGGGGGCCGTGTACAGCGGGAGTCTCGGGTCGACCGGCTCCTGCGGCCAGGTGGCGCGGAGCCAGGTGTGGTCGGGGTGGTCGCGGATCAGCCAGGCCCGCTCCCGGCCCGGCCCGGCCATCACGTTCAGGTAGTACAGCGTGCGGCCGGGCGGGGCGATGGACGGGCCGTGCCAGCCGTCGGGGACGAGGACGGCGTCGCCGCCGCGCACCTCGGCGAGGACGTCCGCACCGCCGTCGCGCGACGGGGAGACCCGGTGGTAACCGGCCCCGCCGTCCGCGACCTCGAAGTAGTAGATCTCCTCCAGCTCGGACTCCTCGCCCGGCACGTGCTCGTCGTGCTTGTGCGGCGGGTACGAGGACCAGTTGCCGCCGGGCGTGAGCACCTCGACGGCGATGAGGCGGTCGCAGTCGAACGCGCCGACGGCGGCGAAGTTGTTGACCTGGCGCGAGCAGGCGCCCGCGCCGCGCAGCTCGACGGGTACCTCCGACGCGGGGCCGTAGCGGGCGGGGAGTCGTCGCCCGCACTCCGCTCCTGCCAGCGCGAAGCGGCCACCCGCGTCGGAGGCGATCTCGGCCCGGACATCGCGCGGGAGGTAGGCGAAGTCCGAGACCCCGCCGAACACGCTCTCCCTGCCCAGCAGTTCGAAGGTCTCGTCGGCTGTCCGCACCGTACATCCGCCGGCCAACGGCAGGATGATCCATTCGCTCCCCCCGGTGGCGAACGGGTGAACTCCACCGGGCGCCAGCTCCAGCACCCGCAGGCTGGAGCGCTCCCAGCCCGCCCGGCCGGGGTCGATGTCGAGGGCGTACGGCCCGCGCGCGGCGCTGCCGGCCGGCCAGTGGAGGCGGTCCGCGTGGAGGTCCGGGGAAGGACCGTGGTGGGCGTGATGCGTCGTCATGCCCCCTCCCTACCCTCCTCGGCCGTCGTGAGGAGCGATACGGCGGTGTCGACGGCGCGCGTCACGTCCCCGTCGGCGGGGTAGAGCAGCGAGCGGCCCGCGACGAGCCCCCGCACGGTGGGCAGCCGCAGCGCCGCGCGCCACTTCTCGTACGCGGCGTCCGGATCGCCGCCGACCTCGCCGCCCAGCAGGACGGCCGGCAGCGTGGAGGTCTCCATGACCCGGCCCATCTCCTCCGGGTCCTCGGTGACGGGGACCTTCAGCCAGGTGTACGCGGACGAGCCGGCCAGCCCCGACGCGATGGCGATGGAGGTCGCCACGGCGGCGGCCCCCAGGTCGTTGCGGAGGCGGCCCCCGACGCGCCGGCAGAGGAACGGCTCGACGAAGACGGGCAGTCGGTGCGCGGCCATGGCGTCGATCGTCCGGGCGGCCGTGTGCAGGGTCTCCAGCGAACCGGGGTCGTCGTGGTCGATGCGCAGCAGCAGCTTGCCCGCGTCGAACCCGTGCCGCACCAGGTCCCGCGCGCGGTGGCCGGTGAACCGGTCGTCGAGCTCGAACGCCGCGCCGGCCAGTCCGCCCCGGTTCATCGAGCCCATGACGACCCGGTCCTCCAGCGCGCCGAGCAGGAGCAGGTCGTCCAGGACGTCCGCCGAGGCGAGGACCCCGTCGACGCCGGGGCGGGAGAGGGCCGCGCAGAGCCGTTCGAGCAGTTCGAAGCGGTTGGCCATGGCGAGCGCCCGGTCCCCGACGGCGAGGGCGCCCCGCGCGGGGTGGTCGGCCGCGATGATCAGCAGCCGGCCGGGGTGGACGGGGGCGTCGGGGCCGGCGGGCTCTTCCGCCGTGCGCAGCAGCGGGCGGCGCCTGCGCCGGGCCGCTGCCTCGGCGACCGCTTCGGGCCGTTCGGCGCGCAGCCGGACGAGGTCGGAGACGGAAGGGGCGGCAGGGGTCATGCGCCCGCTCCGGCGGCGGGCGCTCCGTCGTCGCGGCGGGCGTCCGCGCCCGTCACGGCCCCGTCCGCCAGGGCTTGTTCGACCTCGTGCGCGAAGGGCATCGCGGACGAGCAGGAGAGCCGGGAGGCGACGACGGCCCCGGCCGCGTTGGCGTACCGCACGGTGCGGTCGAGGGGCCAGCCCGCGAGCAGGCCGTGGCAGAGCGCGCCTCCGAACGCGTCGCCCGCGCCGAGGCCGTTGACCACGTCCACCGGCAGCGGCGGCACGTCGGCGGTGGTCCCGTCGCGGTGGACGGCGAGCACGCCCTTCGGCCCCTGTTTGACGACGGCCAGTTCCACCCCGAGCGCGAGCAGGGCGCGGGCGGCGGCGTACGGCTCGCGTTCGCCGGTCGCGATGGCGCACTCGTCGACGTTGCCGACGGCGACGGTGGCGTGGGCCAGCGCCTCGCGGTACCGGGCGGGCGCCTCCGTGCCGCGGTCGCCGCCGTCCCAGAACATCGGCCGCCAGTCCAGGTCGAAGACCGTGGCCGTACGGGGATCGCCGGTCCGGTCCGCGCCGCGCGCGACTCCCCCGCGCGGGTCCTCGGCACGCCCGCCCCCGCACCCGGTCCTCCCGCCGCGGGCCCGGAGGGCGGCCAGGGTCGCCGAGCGGCTGGGCTCGACGCTCAGCCCGGTGCCGGTGATCCAGAGGATCCGGGCCTCGCGCACGGCGTCGAGGTCGAGCTCCCGCGGGTGGATCTCCAGGTCGGGCGCCTTGGGCCGCCGGTAGAAGTAGAGCGGGAAGTCGTCCGGCGGGAAGATCTCGCAGAACGTGACCGGCGTCGGGTACTCCGCCACGGCCGTCACCCACCGGTCGTCCACGCCGAACTCGGCCAGCCGCCGGTGGAGATACGTGCCGAAGGGGTCCTGTCCCGTCCGGCTGATCAGGGCCGTCCGCCGCCCCAGCCGGGCCGCCGCCACCGCGACGTTCGCCGGGGAGCCGCCGAGGAACCTGCCGAACGTCTCGACCCGGTCCAGCGGGACGCCGACCTCCAGCGGATACAGGTCCACCCCGATCCGCCCCATGGTGATCACGTCGTACGGCTCAGGCATACGCACCCCTTCGCCCCCCGGCGGCCGGCTGGTCGGTCCCAGGTCTAGCCCCCTCCCGCACCCCTGTCAACGCGCTGCCCGGACCCGCGGGCCACGCCTTGACACCGGTCCGCGCGGGCCGCGAGGCTGGGCGATATGGCCCCCTCCGCCCCCTCCTCGGACCGCATCCGCATCGGCTCGGCGCCCGACTCCTGGGGCGTGTGGTTCCCCGACGACCCGCGCCAGGTGCCGTGGCGGCGGTTCCTCGACGAGGTGGCCGAGGCGGGTTACGCGTGGATCGAACTGGGGCCGTACGGCTATCTGCCGACCGACCCCGCCCGGTTGGCGGAGGAGACCGGCCGCCGGGGGCTCGCGGTCTCGGCCGGCACCGTCTTCACCGGCCTGCACCGGGGCCCGGAGGTCTGGGACCGCACCTGGGCGCACGTCGCGGACATCGCCGAGCTGACGCGGGCCATGGGCGCCGGACACCTGGTCGTCATCCCCTCCTTCTGGCGCGACGACAAGACGGGCGAGGTGCTGGAGGACCGCGCCCTCACCCCGGCGCAGTGGCGGGACCTGACCGCGCAGACGGAGCGACTGGGCCGGGAGGTCCGGGAGCGCTACGGGCTGCGGATCGTCGTCCACCCGCACGCCGACACCCACCTCGACAGCGAGGAGAACGTCAACCGCTTCCTCGACGCCACCGACCCGGCCCTCGTCTCGCTCTGCCTGGACACCGGGCACTACGCCTACTGCGGCGGCGACAGCGTCCAGCTCATCAGGACGTACGGGGAGCGCATCGGCTACCTCCACCTGAAGCAGGTCGATCCGCGGGTCCTGGCGGCGGTGGTGGCGGACGGGGTGCCGTTCGGCCCGGCGGTGGCGCGGGGCGTGATGTGCGAGCCGCCCCACGGGGAGCCCGCGCTGGAGCCGGTCCTGGACGCGGCGCGCGCCCTGGACGTCGACCTGTTCGCCATCGTCGAGCAGGACATGTACCCGTGCCCGCCGGACAAACCGCTGCCCATCGCGCGCCGCACCCGCGCGTTCCTCCGGTCCTGCGGGCCGTCCGGCGCGGACCGCGCCGCGCCCTGACGCCCTCCGGCCGGTCAGACCCCCGTACGCCCGTCGACGCGCTCGCGGACCAGGTCGGCGTGGCCGCAGTGCCGGGCGTACTCGCCGATCATGTGCGTGTAGATCCACCGCAGCGTCACCTGCCCGCCCATGAACGGGCTGGTGTCGTCGAGCGCGCGGGCCGCGCAGTTCTGCCGGGCCCGGTCCACCTCGGCCCGCCACGAGGCCACCGCCGTGGCGGCGGTGGCGTCCTCCGCCGGCTCGAAGCCCCCGTCGTGCGCCCCGTCCTCGGCGCCCTCGGGGCGGGCGTGGACGGGCGGGGCGTCCTCCTGCGCGAGCACCCGGCGGAACCAGTTCCGCTCGACCTCCGCCAGGTGCTGGAGCAGTCCGAGCAACGTGATCGGCGACGGCGCGCAGGACGCCTCGCGCATCTGCTCGTCGGACAGGTCCGCGCACTTCTGGAGGAGGGTCGCGCGGTAGAAGTCGAGCCAGCTCTCCAACGAGGTGCGTTCGTCGGCGACCAGCGGGGGCATCGGGCGTTCGGCGGTGCTCATGCCCCTCATCGTGGCACTCGGGTCTGACAACGACCGCGCTCCGCGACCCCGGCCGCCCCCGCCCCTTCTGTCACGGCAGTAACCGCTTCGCGACACATGTATCCATTACGCGCGTTTTACGTCACAGTCACTCGACGGCCTGCCGTGACCGCCGCCCGAGGTCGTTCAACCGGGCACAGCGCAGCAGTGCAGAAGCGCAGACAGAGAGGTGTCACCGATGGCGGACAGAACGCTCTGGTCCTACAAAGACATCGCCGCGCACATCCAGGTCCAGCCGGACACGGTCCGCTCCTACCGCAAACACGGGCTCCTCCCCCCGCCCGACCAGGTCGTGAACGGACGGCCGTTGTGGTACGCGGACACCATCCGCACCTGGGTCGCCTCGCGCCCCCGCAACCGGGCCCGCTGAGCGCGCGCTCCCACCGGGGCCCGCCCGGCCGGCGACCCGCTGCCGGCCGGGCGGGCCCCCGCGACATCCGGTCCGCCCGGCCGGGCTCCCCCGGCCGGGCGTCCGCGTCAGGGCGTGGCCGCACTGCGGAACAGCGCCGTCCAGAGGAATCCCTTCCCGAACGTCGGGGAGTCGGGGGCCTCTTCGCGCATCCGCCGCACCTCGACCTCCTCCAGCCCCGAGAAGATCCGCCGCAACGCCTCGGGCGTGTAGGCGAGTCCGCCGTGCAGACCACCCGTGCGGTAGAGCTCCGCGTCCGGCAGCTCCGAGCCCATCCCGCCCTCCCCCGCCGCGAAGCAGGTGAGCGCGAAGCGACCGCCGGGAGCCAGGCAGCGCTCCAGGAGCGAGAGGTAGCTGACGCGTCGGTGGGGCGGCAGGTGGTGGAAGCAGCCGGAGTCGTAGATCAGGTCGTACGGCCCGGTCGGCGCGGCCCGACCCGACCCCTCCGCGCCTTCGGGCCGCGCGCCGTCGCCCCCGGTGGCCGTCAGCGTGAAGGCGTCGCCGCAGTGGAACCGCACGGAGGTCGCCCCGACCGCCTCGGCCCGCTCGCGGGCCCACGCGATCGCCACCGGTGAGAGGTCCACGGCGTCGACGTCGAAGCCGCGCGCGGCCAGGTGGAGCGCGTTGCGGCCGGGTCCGCAGCCGAGGTCGAGCGCGCGGCCGGGGGTGATCAACCCCTGCCGGAGATACGCGTCGAGGCTTTCGTCGGGCTTGTCCGCGAAGAACGGCACCGCCCGCGAGCGGTCCGCGTAGAAGCCGTCCCACCAGGACGCACCGTCGGCCGTCCACCGGTCCGCTCCCGGTGCGAACAGGCCGTCCATCAGCGCCAGCACATCGTCCGTCGTCGTTACGTTCCGGTCCATCCGGGCCCCTTTCGCCGTACCGGAATTCTACGGTCGGCGGCCCCAAAACCCCAGGTCAGAGCGGGAGTTCGAATGTCGCCGGCGAGCCCCTGAGCCCCGCCGACCGGCCCGGCGACCAGCCCCTCCCGGCCCGCGCGGTTCGCCGCCGTGCGGGCCGCGCAGCCCTGCCCTGGGGGCGTTTCCGGCCGCTCCGAGCGTTGTTTTCCCAGAAGTTTCGGGGTGGGGCCAGGGCGGAGGCCAGGGACGCCAGGGGCGGAACGGAGGCCGGGGGCGGGGCCCGGAACGGAGGCCGGGGGCGGGGGTCATCGGCGGGACGGATGTCGGGGACGGCGTCCGGGCGGAGGCCGGGGCGCAGAGGCCGGGGCGCAGACCGGGCGCGAAGGCCGGGGCGCGGAGGCCGGGACGCAGACCGGGGGCGAAGGCCGGGGCGCAGACCGGGGGCGGGAGGGCCAGCGGCCACCGGGCGGTCCGGGGCTCGGCGGCTCGCACCGCCCGGACCGCCCGCACCGGCCCCATCCCCGGACCTCCGGGTCCGTCCCCTCGCCCCCTCGCCGAGGGGTTCGCTTTCGTGGCCCCGTCGGGCCGGGTCCTACCTCCCCGTCATGGCCTTCTCCCCGTCGTGGTCGGGCGCGGACATGTCCGAACCGGTCGCCGCGCTCTCCCGCCGGCCGGCGGCGCCGGGCGCGTCCTCCGCGCCGGGGGACGCGGGGGACGGGTCCCCTTCGCTCAGGCCGAACCTCCGGTGGACGGCCCGCAGCGGGGCGGGGGCCCACCAGGTGGCGCGGCCCATCAGCTTCATCACCGCGGGCACCAGCAGGCTGCGCACCACCATGGCGTCGACCAGGACGGCGAGGGCGATGCCGAGCCCGAGCATCTTGGTGCTGGTGACCCGTGAGGTGCCGATGGCGACCATCACGACCGCGAGGATCACGGCGGCCGCGGTGATCAGTCCGCCGGTGTGCCGCACACCGAAGGCGACGGCACGTTCGTGGTCGCCGGTCCGGTCGTACTCCTCCTTGATCCGGGATATCAGGAAGACCCCGTAGTCCATGGAGAGCCCGAAGGCCACGCAGAACATCAGGACCGGCAGCGTCGTCTCGATGTCGCCCGTGCTGGTGAAGTCGAGGAACCCGGAGAGATGTCCGTCCTGGAAGACCCAGACCACCGCGCCGAACATGGCGGTCAGGCTGAGGGCGTTGAGCGCGACCGCCTGGAGCGGTATGAGCACGCTGCCGGTGAGCAGGAAGACGAGGAGCAGGGTCACCACCACGATGATCGCCACCGCCCAGGGCAGCCGGTCGGCTATGGCGTCCTTGGAGTCGACCAGCTCCGCCGCCGTGCCCGTCACCGAGGTGTCGAGGGAGGCGGAGGGCACGGCCCTCAGATCCCGTACGAGCTGCTGGGCCTCCTCCCCGACGGCATCCCCCTCGGGCAGCACGCTGTAGTAGGCGACCGAGTCGGCGGTGACCGGGCCCTCGACCCGGAGCACGCCGGGAAGCCGCTCCATGCGGCTCTTGAGCGCCGCGTACTCCGCGGGGCGGGCCGATCCCTCGGCGAGGACCTCCAGGCCGCCGCCGGGGCTGCCCGGGAAGCCCTCCCGGATGTGGTCCTGCACGACGCGGGACTCCGCGCCGGTCGGCAGTTGGCGGTCGTCGGCCGTGCCGAACGTGACGCCGAGGAAGGGCAGCCCGAGCAGCAGGAGGCCGACCGTGGTGACGACGGCGAAGACGGGCGCCCTGCGCATCACCAGCACGGCGAGCCGGGCCCACCCCTGGCCGGTCTCCTCGGCGGCTGCCGGGGAGACCTCCGGGGCCCCGCCCGCACCGCTCTCGCGCCGCCGGTCGCCGCGACGGCGCAGCAGACGGCGGAGGTCCAGCGCGTTGATCCGGGGGCCGAGCAGCATCAGCGCCGCGGGCAGCAGGATCAGCGCGGCGGCCGCGGCCAGCAGGACCACGGCGATCCCGGCGTAGGCGAAGGAGCGCAGGAAGTACTGGGGGAAGACGAGCATGGCCGACAGGGAGACCGCCACGGTCAGCGCGGAGAACAGCACCGTGCGCCCCGCGGTGCGCAGGGTCGTGCCGATCGCCGTCCGGGGGTCGCCGCCGGCGGCCAGCTCCTCGCGGAAGCGGCGGACGATGAACAGGGCGTAATCGATGGCCAGTCCGAGCCCGAGGGCCGTGGTGAGGTTCATCGCGAAGACCGAGACGTCGGTGAACTCCGTCAGGCCGCGCAGCACGGCGTTGGTCCCGAGGATGGCGACGATGCCGACGCCGAGCGGCAGCATCGCCGCGACGGCGCTGCCGAAGACCACGACCAGCAGGACCAGCGTCACCGGCAGGGCGATCAGCTCGGCCCGCAGCAGGTCCTCCTGGATGATCGTCTGCATCTCGTGCTGGACGGCGACGGACCCTCCGACGGAGACCCGCACCGGACCGTGCTCGCCCTTGAAGGCGGGAGCGATCCGTTCGAGGGTCCTGCTCGCGGCCGCCTCGTCGCCCTCTATCCGGGCGGCGATGACCGCCTCCCGGCCGTCCTCGGAGCGCAGGGCGGGCGACCCGGTCTGCCAGTAGGAGCCGATCCCCGTCACGCCGCGCTCGGCGTCCAGCCGCTCGACGAGGCGGGCGGCCTCGGCCGCCACGGCGGGGTCGTCCACGGTCGTGGCGCCGCTGTCCACCAGGAGCAGCAGATTGGGCTGGGAGGCGGGGAACTCGCGCTCAAGGACCTCGGTGGCGTAGGTCGACTCGGCGTCGGGGGCCTGCCAGCCGCCGCTGCCCATCCGGTCGGCCACGCCGCTGCCCGCGAACACGGCGAGGGCGGTGATCACCAGGGCGGCCAGCAGCGCGAGCCGCGGTCTGGCGGTGACGAACCGGGTCCAGCCGCCGACGGGCGGCGACGGCACAGGACGGTTGACTTCGGGCATGGTGCGGTGTCCCCTTCACTGGGCCCGAGCGGCACAGGGCAGCATGGGTCAGTCATTGCCACTCACGTCGGCAAACACGAGCAGTCGCTCGCATTTATCCAGAATGCGAGCGACCACTCGCGTTTGTCAATCGCACCAGGAAAGTCGGGGATCGACCGTGTCGGAGGCCAAGGCCAGGAAGGGCGGCGCGGACGGCGCGCACACCGCCGACCACGGGGACGGCGCGCCCGCCGACCCCGCCGCGAACGCCGGCGCCGCACCGGCGGGCCCCGACCGCCCCCGCCGCCGCCAGGCCCGCGGCGAGGCCCGTATCGCGCAACTGCTCCAGGCCGCGGCGAGCGTGTTCGAAGCCCAGGGCTACACCGCGGCCAGCACCAACGCGATCGCCCGCGAGGCCGGCGTCTCGCCGGGCACGCTGTACCAGTTCTTCCCGAACAAGGAGGCCATCGCCGTCGAACTCGGCGACCAGTTCCTCAACCGCTGGCGCGACACGTACGGCGCGGCGTTCACCCGGAGCCACATCGAGCTGCCGCTCGACCGGATGCTGGACGCCGTCCTGGACCCGCTGATCGCGTTCAACTGCGAGAACCCGGCGTTCGCCGTCCTCATGCAGGGGCCGGAGATCCCCGGCCGGCTCACCGAGGAGCACGACACCCTGCACGCCACCATGCTGGCGCGGGTCGAGGAGGAGTTCGCCGACTACCTGCCGGACCTGCCCGCGGCCCAGCTCCACCGGATCGCCGACATGTCGTTCATGCTGTTCAAGGCCGGCCTGGACCTGGTCATGGCCCACGAGGGCGAGGAGCGCGCGGCCTACATCCGCGAGCTGAAGACGATCCTGTTCCGCTACCTGGACCCGCTGATCGGCGAGGACACGCCCCGCCGGGCCGGGTGCGAGCGGTAGCCCCGCACCGGCGACACCGGCGACCCGAGGTCGACACCGACGCGCCTCATACCCCCTAGGGGTATAACATGGGAGTCGTGGGCCCAGGGCGCTCTCCGGAGCCGCCGCGCGCCCCATGCCGTCGAACCGTGTACGCGAAGAGGAGAACGCCATGACCGCCGAGACCGAGACCCCCCGGCCCGCTGCCGGTTCCTGCTGCTCGCCCACCGGCTCCTGCCACGACGGGGCGGCCGACGCGCAGGGCGGGCAGACCGACGCCGTCACCACGGTGTACGAGGTCAAGGGCATGACCTGCGGCCACTGCGAAGGGGCCGTCTCGGAGGAGATCTCCGGGATCGCGGGCGTGACCTCGGTCGACGCCGCGGCCTCCACCGGCCGGGTCACCGTCACGTCCCGCGCCCCGCTGGCCGACGAGGCCGTCCGCGCCGCCGTCGACGAGGCCGGGTACGAGCTCGTCGGCCGGGCCGTCTGAGCCCGGAGCCGTACCGCCCCGTTCACCGTCGGGCCGGACCCACCCGCGGACGCGGGGAGGGTACGGCCCGGCCCGCGTCACCCAGGAGTGCGAACATGGCCGGCACAGCGGCGACCGGGCCCCCGGCCGCCGACGCCTCCGCGGTCGAGCTGGCGATCGGCGGGATGACCTGCGCCTCGTGCGCGGCCCGCGTCGAGAAGAAGCTCAACCGGATGGACGGCGTCACCGCCACGGTGAACTACGCGACCGAGAAGGCCCGCGTCACCTACCAGCAGGGCCTCGAGGTGGCCGACCTCGTGGCGACGGTCGAGAAGACCGGCTACACGGCCCGCCCCCTCGCGCCCCGCCCGCACCGGACCGCCCCGGCGCCCCAGCCGTACGCCGCCGACGCGGACGGCGCCGCCGCGGCCGCGCCCCCGCCCGGCGCGGCCCCCCGTACGGACGCGGACGCGAGCGCACCCACCGCTCCCGGTGCGGACATCGGGGCGGCCCCCGGCGCAGGGCCCGCCGCTCCCTCCGCCGAGGCGGAGCAGGCGGAACAGGCCGCCTCCCTCGCCGCGCTCCGGCAGCGGCTCGTCGTCTCCGCCGTGCTCGCCGCCCCCGTGGTGCTGCTCGCCATGGTCCCCGCCCTCCAGTTCGACTTCTGGCAGTGGTTGAGCCTCACCCTCGCCGCCCCCGTCGTCGTCTGGGGCGGCCTCCCCTTCCACCGCGCCGCCTGGACCAACCTCCGGCACGGGGCGGCCACCATGGACACGCTGGTCTCGCTCGGCACGCTCGCCGCGTTCGGCTGGTCGCTGTGGGCGCTGTTCCTCGGGGACGCCGGGGCGCCCGGAACGCGGCACGGGTTCGACCTCACCGTCTCGCGCGGCGACGCCTCGTCCACGATCTACCTGGAGGTGGCGGCGGGGGTCGTCACGCTCATCCTGTCGGGCCGCTGCCTGGAGGCCCGCGCCAAGCGGAACGCCGGTTCCGCGCTCCGGGCGCTGATGGGCCTGGGCGTCAAGGACGCCGCGCTGCTGAGGGACGGCAGGGAGGTACGCGTCCCCGCGGACCGGCTCGCCGTCGGGGACCGGTTCGTGGTGCGCCCCGGCGAGAAGATCGCCACGGACGGGACCGTGGTGGAGGGCTCCTCCGCCGTGGACGCCTCGATGCTCAC
>NZ_JBVJCD010000090.1:0-17285 GCF_055588985.1 Streptomyces sp. NPDC041970 | reverse complement strand
CCCCCCCCCCCCCCCCCCCCCCCCCCCCCCCCCCCCCCCCCCCCCCCCCCCCCCCCCCCCCCCCCCCCCCCCCCCCCCCCCCCCCCCCCCCCACGGCCGCTCAGGCGGTCCCCGCGCCGCGCACCGCCGCCACCGCCTTGCGGGCCGCCACCAGCACCGGGTCCCAGACCGGCGAGAACGGCGGGGCGTAGCCCAGGTCCAGCGCCGTCATCCGCTCCACCGTCATCCCCGCCGTCAGGGCCACCGCCGCCACGTCCACGCGCTTGGCCGCCCCATCCCGGCCGACGATCTGCACCCCGAGCAGCCGCCCCGTGCGGTACTCGGCGATCATCTTCACCGTCATCGGCCGCGCCCCCGGGTAGTAGCCCGCGCGCCCCGTCGACTCGACGGTCGCCGTGACGAAGCGCAGCCCCACCGCGCGGGCGTCCTTCTCCCGCAGCCCGGTCCGGGCGATCTCCAGGTCGCAGACCTTGCTCACCGCCGTGCCGACGACGCCGGGGAACGTGCCGTAACCGCCCGCCACATTGGAACCGATGACCTGGCCGTGCTTGTTGGCGTGCGTGCCCAGCGCGATGTGCCGCCGCCGCCCCGCCACCAGGTCCAGGACCTCCACGCAGTCGCCGCCCGCCCAGACGTCCTCGTGGCCCTCGACCCGCATCGCCAGATCGGTGAGCAGGCCGCCGTGCCCGCCCACCGGCAGCCCCGCCGCGCGGGCGAGCCCCGTCTCCGGCTCCACGCCGATGCCGAGGACCACCACGTCCGCCGGATGGTCCCCCGCGTCCGTCACCACCGCGCTGACCCGGCCGTCGGGCCCCGTGCGGATCCCGGTGACCTCCGCCCCGTTGACCGTGGTGATGCCCAGCCCGTCCATCGCCTCGTGGACGAGTCGCCCCATGTCCGGATCGAGGGTCGCCATCGGCTGCTCGCCCCGGTTGAGGACGGTCACCCCGAAGCCGCGCTTCAGCAGCGCCTCGGCCATCTCCACGCCGATGTACCCCGCGCCCACCACGACCGCCCGCCGCCCGGACGAGCCGCCCAGCGACTCCAGCGTGTCCAGGAGCGCCTGCCCGTCGTCCAGGGACTGCACCCCGTGCACCCCGTCCGCGTCCATGCCGGGCAGCGCCGGGCGCACCGGCCGGGCCCCGGTGGCGATCACCAGCTTGTCGTACCCCGTCCAGTACTCCCCGCCGCTCTCCCGGTCCAGCGCCCGCACCCGCCGCCCGGCCAGGTCGATCTCCGTCACCTCGGTGCGCATCCGCAGATCGATGTCCCGCGCCCGGTGCTCCTCCGGGGTGCGGGCGATCAGCTCGTCGCGCTCCCCGACGTCGCCGCCGACCCAGTACGGGATGCCGCAGGCGGAGTACGACGAGAAGCGGCCGCGCTCGAAGGCCACGATCTCCAACGCGTCGGGCCCCTTCAACCTGCGGGCCTGCGACGCGGCGGACATGCCCGCCGCGTCACCGCCGATGACCACCAGTCGCTCCGCTGCCATGCCGGGTCCCTTCGCCGAGTGCCGAAGGGCCCACGCTACGGCCCCGGTACGCGCCCCGGCCCGTGCGCCGGTGCGCCCCGCGGGGCCCGCGTGCACCGCGACCGGCCCCGCGCAGGGCAACCGCCCGCTCCGACACGGGGGTTCAGGGCCGCCGCGGGCCGGGGCCGGTCGTCGGAGGGCGGGTTCGGCGGCGGCCGCGGCCATGGCGCCGCACGGGTTTGAGAGAGTGGACCCATGCAGCGTTCTGATCAGCGTGCGGACACCCCCACGGGCCACGTCGTCGTCGTCGGCGGCGGCATCTCCGGTCTGGCCGCCGCCCACCGCCTGGTCGCCGCCGGGCTGAGGGTCACCCTCCTGGAGGCGACGGACCGGCTCGGCGGCAAGCTCGTGACCGGGGGGATCGCGGGCGTCCCGGTCGACCTGGGGGCCGAGTCGATGCTCGCCCGGCGCCCCGAGGCGGTCGACCTGGCGCGGGCCGTCGGCCTCGCCGACCGCCTGCAGCCGCCCGCCACGGCCACCGCGTCGCTGTGGACCCGCGGCGCGCTGCGCCCGATGCCCCAGGGGCACGTCATGGGCGTCCCCGGCGACCCGGCGGCGCTCGGCGGGGTGCTGTCGCCCGAGGGCCTGGCCCGCGCCGCGCAGGAACGCGACCTGACCCCGACCCCCGTGGGCGACGACGTGGCGGTCGGCGCGTACGTCGCCGACCGGTTCGGCCGCGAGGTCGTGGACCGGCTGGTGGAACCGCTCCTGGGCGGCGTCTACGCCGGCGACGCCTACCGGATCTCGATGCGCGCCGCGGTCCCGCGGCTCTTCGAGGCGGTGAAGGAGGGCGGTTCGCTGCTGGAGGGCGTGCGCCGGGTCCAGGAGAGGGCCGCCGCCCGCCAGGAGACCGGACCCGTCTTCCAGGGCCTGCGAGGCGGCGTCGGCACCCTTCCGGACGCCGTCGCCGCCGCCGTGCGCGCGGGCGGCGGCGAGATCCTCACCCGTACGCCCGTCCTCGGCCTGACCCGTGCGGAGGGGGGCTGGGCGGTCCGCACCGAGCACGGGGCGACGACCGCGGACGGCGTCGTCCTGGCCGCCCCCGCCTGGTCCGCCGGCACCCTGCTGGCCGCCGAGTGCCCGGCCGCCTCCGCCGAGCTGTCCGGCGTCGAGTACGCCTCGATGGCCCTGGTCACCCTGGCCTTCCGGCGCGCCGACGCCGAGGCGTACGAGGCGCTGCGCGGCCGCTCCGGGTTCCTGGTGCCGCCGGTCGACGGCCGGACGATCAAGGCGTCCACGTTCTCCGCCAACAAGTGGTCCTGGGTCGCCGAAGCCGCCCCCGACCTCTTCGTGCTCCGCACCTCCGTCGGCCGGTACGGCGAGGAGGACCACCTGCACCGCGAGGACGGCGAGTTGGTCGCCGCGTCCCTGCGCGACCTCGCCGAGGCCACCGGCCTCGCCGCGCGCCCCGTGGACGCGGTCGTCACCCGCTGGACCGGGGGCCTGCCGCAGTATCCGGTCGGGCACCTCGCCCGTGTCGCCCGCATCCGCGAGGAGGTGGCCAAGCTGCCCGCCCTGCGGGTCTGCGGCGCGGTCTACGACGGGGTCGGCATCCCGGCCTGCGTCGCGAGCGCGCAGCGGGCGGCCGAAGAGATCGCGGAGGAGATCATCGCCACGCCGACCCTGGTTCGGGGCACGCGGAGCGAGGCGGGACAATAGCCGTATGAGTGCTCCCGAGAGTGTGACGCCAAGCAAGGGTCCGAACGCCGGCAAGAAGGCCAAGGACCTCAACGAGGTCATCCGCTACACCCTGTGGTCGGTCTTCAAACTGCGCGACGTGCTGCCGCTGGACCGCGCGGGGTACGCCGAGGAGGTCCAGGAGCTGTTCGACCGGCTCGCGGCCGAGGACGTCACCGTCCGCGGCGCCTACGACCTCTCCGGGCTGCGCGCCGACGCGGACCTGATGATCTGGTGGCACGCCGAGACCTCGGACGAACTGCAGGAGGCGTACAACCTCTTCCGGCGGACCAGGCTCGGCCGCGCGCTCGACCCGGTCTGGTCGAACATGGCGCTGCACCGGCCGGCCGAGTTCAACAAGTCGCACATCCCGGCGTTCCTCGCCGACGAGACGCCGCGCGACTACGTCAGCGTCTACCCCTTCGTACGGTCCTACGACTGGTACCTGCTGCCCGACGAGGACCGCCGCCGTATGCTCGCGGACCACGGCAAGATGGCGCGGGGCTATCCCGACGTCCGCGCCAACACCGTGGCCTCGTTCTCGCTGGGCGACTACGAGTGGCTCCTCGCCTTCGAGGCGGACGAGCTGCACCGCATCGTCGACCTGATGCGCCACCTGCGCGCCTCCGAGGCGCGCCTCCATGTGCGCGAGGAGGTCCCGTTCTACACGGGCCGCAGGAAGAGCGTCGCAGACCTGGTGGCCGGGCTCGCATAACCAGCGCGTCCCGCACCACCCCAACCCGGAAGATCAGAAGACGGGCATCGGGCACTGACCGTGCCGCCCGCCGTTCCAGCGACACCGGGTTCGGCTCGGGGGCCGTCGCACCGTCACGGTGCGGCGGCCCCTCGCCGTTCAGTCCAGCGGCACCGCGTTGGGCGCGGGGCGCGCGGCGCAGTCCGCCCCCCGCCCCGGCGTCCGGCCGGTCAGCAGATACCGGCGCAGATGGCCGTCGACGCAGGCGTTCCCGCCGCCGCCGACGCCGTGCGTGCCGGCGCCCCGCTCGGTCACCAGCGAGGAGCCGGGCAGCCGCCGGCGCAACTCCACCGCCCCCGCGTACGGGGTCACCGCGTCCCGCTCGGCCGCCAGGATCAGCATCGGCGGCAGCTCGCCGGGGCGCGTCCCCACGTCCAGCGGCCGCCCCGGCGGCGCGGGCCAGAAGGCGCACGGCAGGTGGGTGAAGGCGTGGTCCCAGGCCGCGAACGGGGCGGTGCGCGCCAGAGCCGTGTGGTCGCGGTCCCACACCGCCCAGGCGCGCGGCCACGGCGCGTCGTTGCACAGCACGGCCGTGTACACCGCCCGCGCGTTCTCGTCGCCCTTCGCCGTCACGGCCCGCGGTGTGGCCTGGGCGATCAGCGGCCGCGGGTCGCCCCGCACGTACCGCGACAGGGCCGTCGCCCGCATCGCCCAGTAGTCGTCGTAGTGGACGGCCTCGAGGAGCGCCGCGTGCAGCTCTCCCGGCCCCACCGTGCCGCCCGCCGGCTCGGCGGCCAACTCCGCGCGCACCGCGTCGTAGCGCAGCCGCACGGCCTCCGGCGTGGTCCCCAGGCGGTAGACGGCGTCGTGCTCGGCCACCCAGCGGCGGAAGTCCTCCCAGCGCGCCTCGACGGCCCGCGCCCGCGCGGGGCCGGAGCGGTACCAGATCCGTGCCGGGTCCGGGTCCACCACCGAGTCGAAGGCCATGCGCCGCACGTGGGACGGGAACAGCGTCGCGTACAGGCCGCCGAGGTACGTCCCGTAGGCGACGCCCAGGAACGTCAGCTTCCGCTCGCCGAGCGCGGCGCGCAGGACGTCCAGGTCGCGGGCGTTGTTCAACGAGGTGTAGTGCCGCAGCGCCTCGCCCGCGTGCCGGGCGCAGCCCTCCGCGTACGCCTGCGCGCCGGCGACGCGCCGCTCCTTGTCCGCCCGCGTCGGGTGCGTCGGCGCGTCGGTGGGGGCCTTGGCGTACGCGGAGGGGTCCTGGCAGCTCAGCGCGGCGGAGGGGGCGACCCCGCGCGGGGCGTAGCCGACCAGGTCGTACGCCGCGCCGATCTCCCGCCACTCCGGCAGCTCACCGACCATCGGGAAGGTGATGCCGGCCGAGCCGGGGCCGCCCGGATGGAAGACGAGGGCGCCCTGCCGCCCGGCGGCCGGGCCCGTGGCCGGAACGCGGCTGACGGTCAGGGCGATCTGCGGGCCGTCCACGTCCGCGTAGTCCAGGGGCACGCGCACCGTGCCGCAGGTGAGGGGGGCGGGCAGCATCTCCTCCTCGGGGCAGGAGGCGAAGGCGATCCCGGCGGCCGCGGCGCGCGCGGCGGCGACCGCGACGCCCCGGCCCTCGGCCGCCTCCCCCGGCTGGGCCCGGCCGGCGGCCGGGGCGACGGCCAGGGCGGACAGGACCAGCGAGCCGATCGATGTGTACAGCGCTGCTGTTCTCACGCGCGGGCCTCTCTGCGGTACGGAGGGGGATCGTCGGGCGCGCGCCCCGCGTTGTACAGCACCGCACCCGCCATGTCCGGGGTTTGACCCCGATGCCCGGTCAAGAGGGCGGCGCGCCGCGGCTCGTGGCGGTCCGCCTGTCCGCCAGGGCGGCGCGCGCCGCCCGCAGGAGGCGGGTGGCCCGGCGCGGCGGCCGGGCGGAGATCCGGTCCTGCCACCAGTGCCTCAGCCGGCGCCGTGCCGAGGGATCGGCGGGACGGCCGGTGAGCAGCAGGTGTTCCGCGAAGCGCAGGGCGTCGTGCCGATACCCGCCGGGCATGGGCCTGTTCGCGGCGTACGCGAGGAACGCGGCGCGGTAGCCGGCGCCCAGGATCTCCGGCAGCTCGGGCGCGATGCGGGCCACGACGTCGGCGCGCTTGGCGGCCAGCGCCCCGCGCTGCACCCGCAGCCGCCGGTGGTCGAAGCCGTCGGGCGCGGGCGCCCCCGCGACGAGCGCCGACAGCAGCGCGGCCTGCGCGGTGCCGAGCCGGTCGCGCGCCCCCGCCCGCGGGGCGGAGCCGGGGCCCTTCCGGACCGCCGCGGCGCTCGCCGCGCGTGCGGCGGTCCGGGCGGCCGGGGGCCGCAGGACGGCCCGGATCGCGTCCAGTTCGGCGGCCAGCTCCGCCGCGGGCGGGAAGGCGTCGTCGCGTTCCAGCAGGACGCCCGGCGGATCGACGCGGGAGCACAGCTCGGCCAGCACGTCGAGGACCGGGGCGGTGACCGGGTGGGCGTGGGTGTCGTGCCAGACGCCGTCCTTCTCGACGCCGCCCGCCACGTGCACGTACGCGATGGCCTCCACCGGCAGTTCGTCCAGCGCCCTCGCCGGGTCCTGGCCGAGGTTGACGTGGTTGGTGTGCAGATTGGCCACGTCGATCAGCAGCCGCACCCCGGTCCGCCCGACCAGCTCCGCCAGGAACTGCCCCTCGGTCAGCTCCTCGTCCGGCCAGGCGAACAGCGCCGCGATGTTCTCCAGGGCCAGCGGCACCGGCAGCGAGTCCTGGGCGATGCGCACGTTCTCGCACAGCACCTCCAGCGCGTCCCGGGTGCGGGGCACCGGCAGCAGGTGCCCGGCCTCCAGCCCCGGCGAGGCGGTGAGCGGCCCCCCGGCCCGTACGAACGCGATGTGCTCGCTCACCAGCGGCGCCCCCAGCAGCTCGGCGCGCGCCGCGAGGGCGGCCAGCCGCGCGGGGTCCGGGCGTCCGGCGCCGCCCAGCCCGAGCCCCACCCCGTGCGGCACGACCCGCACGCCGCGCCCCCGCAACCGTACGAGGGAGTCGGGGAGGTGGTCGGCGCAGAGGTTCTCCGCGACCGCCTCGACCCAGTCGACCCCCGCCAGCGCCTCCACCTCGGCCGCGATCTCCGGCCGCCAGCCGATCCCCGTCCCCAGCTCCACGGTGCCCCCCTGCCTCGCCCTGTTCCCCTGTGATGGCCCCGCCGCGCGGGGGCGAACCCGGACGGGGGGACGTTCAGAGCAGGATCTGAGGTTCCGGCTCGACCGGGGCGCACCGGCGCCACGAGGGGCGCCACCGCTCCGGCGCGCGGCCGGCGGTCACGGGCGCGGCAGCCGCAGACGGGCCCCGAACCGGTCGCCGCCCTCGGAGGCGACGGTCATCCCCGGCGCGATCTCGGTGAACCCGGCGTCGTGCACCACCGGCAGACCGCTCACCGTCAGCTCGCGCCAGAGCCGGGGGGCGGCGGTGGCCACGGAGAGCGGGAACCCGGCGGCGCGCCACGCGGCGCGCTCGGCCTCCGACAGCTCCCACCACAGGAGCTGCGCGCCGTGCCCGACCTGGGCCATCGTCTTGCCCGCGGACATGGCCACCTCGGGGTTGAGCCACAGCACCGGGGCCGCCGGGTCGGGGGCGGGGGGCGGTTCCGGGTCGTCGAGGTCGGTGCCCGAGACCTGGAGCTTGGCCAGCTCCTTGGGCCAGCCGTCCAGCGGGACCGGCGGGAACACCCGTACCTCCGCCTTCTCGCCCGTCACGGTGATCCCGTCCAGCGCCGCCGCCTTGCGCCACTCCGCGCCGCGCGCCCGGCGCACGACCTTGCGGATCCTGGCGTCCTGCCAGTCGCGCATCGCCCCGGCCCACTCGCCCTCGCCGAGGGACCGCTCGTCGGAGAGGATCGTGAGCACCGCGCGGGCGGCGGTGCGCAGCGCGTCCGTACGGGCGGGCGGGTCCGTCTTCTCCAGGTGGAGCACCAGCGGCAGCACGAACTGCGGCGCCCGGTCGCGGTCGGCGGGGCCGCCGTCGGACGGGCTCTCGGGGTCGGGGGCTTCGTTGATCACCGCCCCAGTCTGCCAGGCCCGGCGCACCGCCTTCCGGGCGGACTTCTTGGCGGAACGGCACGGTCCGGGCGAGGATGCCCGGCATGAAGAGCGACCTGTTTTCCAGCGACCACCTGGCCCAGCCCGCCACCGCTCCCGGCATGACCCTGCAGAACCCCAAGTCGGTCAAGTACGCCGTGAACGGGGAGATGCACGCCCGGCAGGGGTCGATGATCGCCTACCGCGGCAACCTCCAGTTCGAACGCAAGGGCCAGGGCATCGGAGGGATGCTCAAGCGCGCGGTGACCGGGGAGGGCCTCGCGCTGATGGCGGTGCGCGGCCAGGGCGAGGCGTGGTTCGCGCACGAGGCCGCCAACTGCTTCATCGTGGAGATCGAGCACGGCGACTCGCTCACCGTCAACGGCCGCAACGTCCTGTGCTTCGACTCCACCCTCGCCTACGAGATCAGGACGGTGAAGGGCGCGGGCATGGTCGGCGGCGGCCTCTTCAACAGCGTCTTCACCGGTTACGGCAAGCTCGGCCTGATCTGCGAGGGCACCCCCATCGTGATCCCGGTGACGGCCGCCCAGCCGGTGTACGTCGACACGGACGCCGTCGTCGGCTGGAGCCAGCAGCTCACGACCGCCCTCCACCGCTCCCAGAGCATCGGTTCGATGGTGCGCGGCGGCTCCGGCGAGGCGGTCCAGCTCATGCTGCAGGGCGAGGGGTTCGTCATCGTGCGGCCCAGCGAGGCGAGGCCCGAGAAGACGACCGGCTGACCGCCGGGGGGTGCGCAGTACGCTGGAGTCATGGACGACGACGCGTACCGCGGACCGGAGCCGGCGGCACCGCCCGAGCCGGACGGGGCGGACGCGGGCCCCCCGTACGCCGAGTGCGTGCTGTGCCGTCGGCCGACCGAGTATCCGGAGTCGACGAAGGGCGCCACGCTCTGCCCGGTCTGCGCCTGGCGCGAGGCGGAGCGCACGGCCTGCTCCGGCTGAGCGCTCCCGGGCCGCGTCCGCGTGCCCGACGGGGGCCCGGTCAGCCCCGCATCAGCTCGGAGACCTTCACGAAGCGGTAGCCGCGCTCGCGCAGCTCCGGCACGATCCGGCGCAGCGCCGCCCCGGTGGTCGGGGCCGCGCTGCGGGTGCAGTGCATGACCACGAGCGAGCCCGGCCGCACCCCGGCGAGCACCTGTTCGGCCACCGCGTCCGCGTCCGTGGCGAACGCGTCGCCGCTGACCACGTCCCACTGCACGGCCGTCACGTTCGCCGGGCCCAGCGCGCGCAGGGCGGTGTCGTCGTAGCACCCGCCGGGGAAGCGGAAGTACGGCACCACGTTCCGCGCCCCGGCGGCCCGGAACGCCGCGAAGGCGCGCTCCACGTCGCGGGCCATCGCGGCCTCGCCGACCACCGGCAGGCCGTAGCAGGGGGTGCTGAAGGCGTGGTGGCTGTAGGAGTGGTTGGCGATCTCGAACAGCGGGTCCGTGCCGATGGACTTCGCCTGCGCCGGGTACTCCTCGGCCCAGCGGCCGGTCATGAAGACGGTGGAGGGCACCTTCAGCCGCCGCAGCAGCGCGATCAGCTCCGGGTTGTCGAAACGTTCGCCCGCCGCCGCCCGAGGCCCCTGATCGGCCGTCATGTCGGCGTCGAACGTGAGCGCCACGACCTTCTCCGCCGCCCGGCCCGCCGCGCCCGCGCCGCTCGGCCGCCGCTCGAAGACCGGGGTGCGGCCCGCCGGGCCGGGCGCCATCGTGGGCGGCTTCTCCCCGGCGGACGGGGGCGTCGGCGCGGGTGCGGTGGGCCCGGCGGGGCCGACGCGGTCGGCGCATCCGGTCAGCGCGGCGCAGAGCAGCACCGCCATGACGATCACAGCAGTCAGTTTCCGTGATGATCTGATCATTAACGGAAAATATCGGACAATAGGTCCATAGGGTCTCCGCGGCGCTCCGGGCGTCATGGGGAGGCGGGGGCCGTGCCGAGGGACCATGGAAGAGACAGCGGAGTCGTCTCCGGACCGCGAAGGATGCCGCCATGGCTGCCGAACACCCCTCCGCCCCGCCGACCCGCACACCCACGGCGGTCGTCGCCGCCGCGGACGAGCGGGCGGTCGAACTGGTCCTGGCCGGAGAGCTCGGGACCGAGGCCCTGCGGGAGCTGGAGGAACTCCTCACCGACCCGCGGCTCGGCGGGGCCGCCGCCTGGACCGTGGACATGAGCGCCGTCACGCGCTGCGACCTCGGATGCGCCTACGCGCTGCTGCGGGCCGCCACGCTGCGCCCGGCGCCCGCCGAGCTGACCGTCCGGGGAGCCCGGCGCTCCGTCCAGCGGACGCTGCGGAGCGCCGGGCTCGACGCCGTCGCCGCGCTCGGGGAACGGTGACGGCTTCCCGCCGAGGGCGGGTGGCTCGCGTGCGGCGGGTCCCGGGGGAGGGCGATGCCCGCACGGGCGGTGGAGGCGCGCGCGGCGGCCGGTACGGGCGTACGGGCGGGCGTGCCGGCCCGTACGAGGGGTGTGGGGGCGTTCCGCGCCGGTCCTGGCGGGGCGGCGCTCGTACGGGCGGCCCGGCCGAACACGTCCGGGGATCGGGCGCGCCGCGGCCTCCCCGGCCGGACGCCGCCCGGTCCGGTCAGCGCCAGGGGCCCGTCACCGCGAACGTCGTGCCCGGCGTGTAGCAGTTCACGTACATCGTCGAGCCGTCCGGCGAGAACGCGACCCCGGCGAACTCACCCCACTCCGGGGCCTCGGGCGTCCCGATGTCCTGCCGCCCGCGCGCCATCGGATACACCTCGCCCCGCCGGGTCACCCCCAGCACGTACTGCGCGCCGCCGCCGTCCTCGCAGACCATCAGCCCGCCACCGGCGGCCAGGCAGATGTTGTCCGGGGACTCGCCGGGCAGCCGGACGTCGGTGTCCGGGCCGAAGGCGACGACCAGGGTGAGCCGCCGCCTCCTCGGCTCGTAGCGCCACACCTGCCCGTAGTGGTCGGCGGCCGAGCCCTCGGCGCGGCGCGCGAAGCTGGAGACGAAGTAGACCGACGCACCGCCCCAGTAGCAGCCCTCCAGCTTCTGGGCGTGGGTGACGCCCTTCGGCCCGAAGTCCTGGAAGCGGATCGCGGTCCCGGTCGCCAGCGGATCGGGCACGGGCGCCCACTCGATCCGGTCGAAGCTCGTGCCGGGCTCCCGTACGGCCGACAGGTCCCGCACTCCGGGCACCCGCATCGCCTCCAGCGCCCCGCCCGCCCGCAGCGATCCCGTGCCGCCGAGCGGTCGCGCGGGGAGGAAGCGGTAGAAGAGCCCGAACGGCTGGTCGAACGCGTCCTCCGTCTCGTACACGATCCCGGACCGCGGGTCGACGGCGACCGCCTCGTGCTGGAAGCGGCCCAGCGCGGTCAGCGGGACGGCTCCGGTGCGGCGCGGGTCGGCGCCGTCCACCTCGAAGACGAAGCCGTGGTCCTTGGTGTACCCGCTGGTCCCGGCCCTGTCCTCGGTCTCCTCACAGGTCAGCCAGGTGCGCCACGGGGTGGGCCCGCCCGCGCAGTTCACCGCCGTACCGGCGATGGCGACGCGCTCGCCGAGCACCTCGCCGCGGGCGTCCAGCTCCAGGACCGTGCAACCGCCCTTGGCCGCCGGGTCGTAGGTCAGCCCCTGGACGGTCGGTACGCCGAGGGCGGCCGTGGCCCGGTTCTCGTGGTTGCGGACGAGGTGGACGCGCCCGTGCCGGCCCGCGAGGGCCGCCATCCCGTCATGGCGGCCGGGTACCGCCCCCTCGCCCGAGCGCAGCGGTTCGCCCTCGCGGGAGAGCACCCGGTAGCGGAAGCCCTTCGGCAGGTCGAGCAGGCCGTCCGGGTCGGGGACGAGGGGGCCGTAGCCGCCGTGGCCGCGGGCGGCGGCGGTACCCGCGAAGAGTTCGCTGAACGCTCCGGTGAAGGCGATCGCGGCGGCCGCGCCGCCGCCTGTGAGGACCTGGCGTCGTGACGCGAGGGGCCGAGGTGCGCAGGACATGGGCGACTCCCTGTTGGCGGACAGGTGAAGTGACCCGCACGTGTGTAGCACGCACGAAGCGCCGCGGGAACCACGCGCGCGACGCCGCGCCCGGGTGGCCCCGAACGGTCTGCGCGCTGCGAGCCCGCGCCCTGCGACCCGCGCGGCCGGGGCCGCCGTCCGCCCGGCGGTCGCCGGGCCGCCGGGGGCGGTCCCGCGTCGCGGCCGGCCCCCGGCGGCGGGGGATCAGGCCAGGGAAGCCGTCAGGGTGATCGTCGTGCCCGTCAGCGCCTGGCTGACCGGGCAGTTCGCCTTGGCGTCCTCGGCCGCCCTCACGAAGGCCGCCTCGTCGAGGCCGGGGACCTCGCCCTGGACGGTGAGGTGGATGCCGGTGATGCCGGTGCCGGGCTGGAAGGTGACCTCGGCCTGGGTGTTCAGCCGGGTCGGCGGGGTGCCGGCGGTGGCGAGGCCGTTGGACAGGGCCATCGAGAAGCAACTGGAGTGCGCGGCCGCGATGAGCTCCTCGGGGCTCGTCTTCCCGTTCGCCTTCTCCGAGCGGGACGGCCAGGAGACGTCGTACTCACCGATGCCGGACGAGTCGAACGTGACGACGCCCCTGCCCTCGATCAGGTTGCCTTCCCAGACCGTGTGCGCCTGACGCGTGGTAGCCATGCTGGTTCCCTTCGAACGGTGTACGCGGTTGTACCGGAGGTAACGGCCCGCCCGCAGCCGGACGGGCCCGGTGTCACGCCCCCGAACCTACTGCGCCACCAGCCCCTTCGCGTCACGCGCCAGAGCCGTCAGCCGGGAGATCGCACGGAAGTACTTCTTCCGGTACCCGCCGTTCAACATCTCGTCGCTGAACAGCCGGTCGAAGGGGAGCCCGGAGGCCAGGACCGGGATCTCCCGGTCGTAGAGCCGGTCGGCCAGGACCACCAGGCGCAGGGCCGTCGACTGGTCGGGCACCGCCCGCACCCCGGTCAGGCAGACCGCGGCGACCTCGTCGGTCAGGGCGCCGTAACGGCTCGGGTGGACCCGCGCCAGGTGCTCCAGCAGCGCGGGGAAGTCGTCGAGCGAGGCGCCCGGCGCGGCGTACGCGGCTCGGGTGACCTGCTCGTCGGTGTACGGCGGCGGGGCCTCGGGCAGTCCGCGGTGGCGGTAGTCCTCGCCGTCGATGCGCAGCGGGCGGAAGTGCGCCGACAGGCCCTGGATCTCGCGCAGGAAGTCGGCAGCGGCGAACCGGCCCTCGCCGAGCTTGCCGGGCAGCGTGTTGGACGTCGCGGCCAGCGCCACCCCGGCCTCCACCAGCCGGCTGAGCAGCGAGGACACCAGTACGGTGTCGCCCGGATCGTCCAGCTCGAACTCGTCGATGCACAGCAGCCGGTGCCCGCTCAGGGTCTGCACGGTCTGCTGGAAGCCCAGCGCGCCGACCAGGTTCGTCAGCTCCACGAACGTGCCGAACGCCTTGAGCGAGGGCTCGGCCGGCGTGGCGTGCCAGAGGGAGGCCAGCAGGTGGGTCTTGCCGACCCCGTAGCCGCCGTCCAGGTAGACCCCGCGCGGCCCGGTCGGGGCGGCCGGCTTCCGCGAGCCGAACCACCGGCGCCGCCCGGCGCCCGAGGCGTGCGCCCCGCCGAGCCCGGCGGCGAAGCCCGCGAGGACGGTGACGGCCTCGCTCTGGCTGGGCTGGTTCGGATCGGGGACGTACGTCTCGAAGCGCACCGAGTCGAAGCGCGGCGGCGGCACCATCTCGGCGACCAGACGGTCGGCGGGGACATGCGGCTCGCGGGCGCACAGGGACAGCGGGGCCGCTTCGGCGAGGGGGCTCTGCCCCGGAACGGCGGTGGAGGACGACACAACTCTCCACCCTAAGGCCCGTGCCAGACTGCATCCCATGCGAAGCCTGTTCCCTGTGACGGACCTGACAGCGAGCGCCACCGGCGACAGCGGCGGCGACGGCGCCGAGGGCGGCTCCGGAGCGCTCACCCGCGGCCCCGGACCGCTGACCGCCGACCGCTCCGGGCCGCTGACCGCCGACCGCTCCGGGCCGCTGGTCGACCGCGAGTGGAGTCTCGACGAGCTGGCCGACGCGTACGCCTACCCGCCCGGCGACACGCCGTGGCTGCGGGCCAACATGGTCTCCACCCTCGACGGGGCCGCCCAGCACGAGGGCCGCTCCCAGGGCATCTCCTGCGCGGCGGACATGCGGATCTTCGGCGCCCTGCGGGCCCTGGCCGACGTCGTGATCGCCGGAGCCGGGACCGTACGCCTGGAGGGGTACCGCCCCGCCCGCGCCCGCGAGGCGTTCGCCGCGCGGCGGGCGGCGGCCGGGCAGGGGCCCGCTCCGGCCGTCGCGGTGGTCAGCGGCTCCCTGGACCTGGACTTCGCGCTGCCGCTGTTCACCGAACCGCTGGTCCCCACGCTCGTGGTGACGGGGGCGGGGGCGCCCGCCGACCGGATGGCCGCCGCGCGGCGGGCCGGCGCCGAGGTCGTGATCGCGGGCGAGGGGAGGCGGGTGGACCCGGTCCGGGTGGTGCGCGAGCTGGCGGACCGGGGGCTGACCCGGCAGCTGACCGAGGGCGGGCCCCGGCTGCTCGGCCAGTTTGTGGCGGCGGGCGTGCTGGACGAGCTGTGTCTCACGGTCTCCCCGATGCTCACCGCCGGCGAAGCCCAGCGGATCGCGGGCGGACCGGGCGTCACGGTGCCGGAACGTTTCTCCCTGACGTCGCTCCTGGAGGAGGCCGGGTTCCTCTTCACTCGCTACCGTCGGACCGGCAGTTAACGGAATTCGCCGTTCCGGTTCGCTTCGGATGGGCACACTTACCCCTGCAGACCCCGTGGCATCACGGGGAAGGATGGTTTCAGCAAACGACCGCCGAGGGGCGAGTGAACCCTCGGCGAGACGAAGAAGCGGAAGGGCGCCTGTCGTGTTCACAAGCGTTTTGATGATCGAGAAGCCGCTCACTCCCGAGGACGTGGACTTCGTCACCACGCTCCACGGCGAGGAGCGCATCTCGTTCGTCGTCCTGTTGCAGCCGCGCGGCGACCAGGCCGATGTCCTGCTGCGCGCGATCGACGACGTGGCGATGGGGGAACTGAAGGAAGCGGTCCGCGAGGGCGAGGAGCCGGAGGGCGGCGAGGCCCGCGAACCCGCCGAGATCGGACTGCAGTACTCCCTCCGCGCCCTGCGCCAGGCGGGCGCCGAAGCGGTCGGGCAGGTGGTCGAGGACCACCCCCTGGACCGGCTCAGGAGCGTGGTGGAGGAGGCGGGCGCCGACGAGGTCATCGTCCTGACGGCCCCGCACTACGTGGAGGAGTTCTTCCACCGCGACTGGGCCTCCCGAGCCCGGCACAAGGTCGGCGTACCGGTGCTCAAGCTCTTCGCGCACAGCGAATAGGCTGGCCCCGCGGTCCTGGATGGCACCGGTCCGCAGCCCCGACCACTCGATACCCGCAGGAGCACAGATGGCACCCGGCATTCCCGCTGCCCTGGAACGACCGCACTTCATCGGCATCGGCGGCGCCGGAATGTCGGGCATCGCGAAGATCCTGGCCCAGCGCGGCGCGAAGGTGGCGGGCAGCGACGCCAAGGAGTCCGCCACCGCCGCATCGCTGCGGGCGCTGGGGGCCACCGTGCACATCGGGCACGCGGCGGACCACCTGGCCGACGACGCGACCTGCGTGGTCGTCTCCAGCGCCATCCGCGCCGACAACCCCGAGCTGCTGCGCGCCGCCGAACTCTCCCTCCCGGTGGTGCACCGCTCCGACGCGCTGGCCTCCCTGATGACGGGGCTGCGCTCCATCGCCGTGGCCGGCACGCACGGCAAGACCACGACGACCTCCATGCTGGCGGTCGCGCTGTCCTCGCTGGGCCTCGCCCCCTCGTACGCCATCGGCGGCGACCTGGAGGGCCCCGGCACCAACGCCACCCACGGCGAGGGCGACGTCTTCGTCGCGGAGGCGGACGAGAGCGACCGCAGCTTCCAGAAGTACGACCCGGAGGTCGCGATCGTCCTCAACGTCGAGCTGGACCACCACGCGAACTACGCCTCGATGGACGAGATCTACGACTCCTTCGAGACCTTCGTCGGCAAGATCGTCCCCGGCGGCACCCTGGTCGTCTCCGCCGACCAGCCGGGCGCGATCGAGCTGACCCGCCGGGTCCGGGCGCTCCCGGACCTGAAGGTCGTCACCTACGGCTCCGCCGAGGACGCCGACGTCCGCGTCCACAAGGTCACCCCGCGCGGCCTGACCAGCGAGGTCACGGTCCTGCTGAACGGGAGGTTCCTCACGTTCACCGTCTCCGTGCCGGGCAGCCACTACGCCCACAACGCGGTCGCCGCGCTCGCCGCCGGCGTCGCCCTCGGCATCCCCGCGCACAACCTCGCCTCCGCCATCGGCAGCTACACCGGGGTCAAGCGCCGCCTCCAGCTCCGGGGCGAGGCGGCGGGGGTGCAGGTCGTCGACTCGTACGCGCACCACCCCACCGAGATGACCGCCGACCTGGAGGCCATGCGCGGCGCGGCCGCCGACGCCCGCATCCTGGTCGTCTTCCAGCCCCACCTGTTCTCCCGCACCCAGGAGCTGGGCACCGAGATGGGCCAGGCCCTGGCGCTGGCCGACGCCTCGGTGGTCCTGGACATCTACCCGGCCCGCGAGGACCCGATCCCCGGCATCACCAGCGCCCTGATCGTCGACGCCGCGAAGGCGGCGGGCGCGGAGGCGACCGCCGTCCACGACCAGGCCGACGTCCCGGCCGCCGTCGCGGGAATGGCGAAGCCCGGTGATCTCGTTCTCACCATGGGAGCGGGCGATGTCACCGACCTCGGCCCGCGCATCCTGGACCACCTGTCGAGCTGAGGAGCGGGACGTGTCGTACGACGTCGAGAAGCCGGACGAGCAGTGGCGGGCTGAACTGACCCCCGCCGAGTACGCGGTCCTGCGCCAGGCCGGCACCGAGCCCGCCTTCGTGGGCGAGTACACCGACACCACGACGGAGGGCGTCTACTCCTGCCGGGCCTGCGGCGCGGAGCTGTTCCGCTCCGACACCAAGTTCGCCTCGCACTGCGGATGGCCGTCCTTCTACGACCCGAAGGACACCGACGCGGTCGAGTTGGTCGAGGACCGCGCCCACGGCATGGTCCGCACCGAGGTCCGCTGCGCCCGCTGCGGCTCGCACCTGGGCCACGTCTTCGAGGGCGAGGGCTACCCGACCCCCACGGACCAGCGGTACTGCATCAACTCGATCTCGCTGAGGCTGTCCCCGGACGGGAGCTGAGCGCACGCGGCGGGGGGGGGGGGGGGGGGGGGGGGGGGGGGGGGGGGGGGGGGGGGGGGGGGGGGGGGGGGGGGGGGGGGGGGGGGGGGGGGGGGGGGGG
>NZ_JBVJCD010000089.1:0-17978 GCF_055588985.1 Streptomyces sp. NPDC041970 | reverse complement strand
CCCCCCCCCCCCCCCCCCCCCCCCCCCCCCCCCCCCCCCCCCCCCCCCCCCCCCCCCCCCCCCCCCCCCCCCCCCCCCCCCCCCCCCGGGCCCCGGCGCGGACGGCAGGGCCGCGCGGCACCCCGCCGCGGCTGCCCCGCCCCGCCCCGTCAGCAGACCTTCCGGAACGGGACGTCCGGGAGGTGGGTGCGCCAGTCGTCCGGGGAGAGCCCGCCGCCCGCGCGCCGGCACACCGCCGCCCGCAGGCGCTCCGGGGCCACCGCGTGGGACTGGACGCCGCTGTGCTCGCCCACGCTGCGCAGGACCCCGCCGTCGGGGGTGAAGGCCACCGCGACGACGCCGTCGCCCGGCGTCGGCAGCGGTGAGCCCAGCGGCTGGCCCGACGCCGCGTCCCAGAGCTGGAGGGTCCCCCGGTCGCCCCCCACGGCCAGCGTCGCCCCGTCCGGCGAGAAGGCCAGCGCCCTGACGGCCTCGACCGTGCCCCGGCGGGCGGCCTCCTGCGTGCCCAGCAGCGCGCCGCGCCGCCGCGCGAGGCCGCCGTCCCACAGGGTCACCCCTCCCGCGCTGTCGCCCACCGCCAGGTGCGCGCCGTCCGGGCTGAAGGCGAGCACGCTGGTGGCGTCCATGCCGAGGCGGCGCGAGGCGGCGCGGCCCGAGGGCAGCTCGAAGGTGTGCGCGGGGGTGGCGGCCAGCCGGCCGCCGGGACGCGCCAGCAGCGGGCTGGGCCGCGAGAGGAGGAAGTCGGGGGCGGGGGTGCGCCCCTCGGACCGTGCGGCGGCACGGGTCCGCCTCTGCCGGGACATGTCCCGGATCTCGACGGTGTCCCGGCCGAAGCGGCTGACCAGCAGCGAGCGCCCGTCCTCGGTGAAGCCGAGCCCCGTCATGGGCGGTTGGGCCGCGTGGGGCGGGCGCGGCTGCGCCGAGGGCCGGACGGGCGCGTCGGCGCGCACGTCCCACAGGGTCAGGCGCCGGTAGGCGGCGCGCTCCCCGTCGCCGTACAGGCTCGTCCGGCCGTGGACGAGGGTCCGGCCGTCGGGGCTCAGCGCGAACAGGGTGTGGCACTCGTGGCCGGCCCCCCGGGGAGGACCGCCCTCCGAGCAGCGCACGCCCGGCGTGCGGGCCAGGCGGGCGCCGTCCGCGGCGCGGTGCGCCTCGGCGTACGACACGCCGTCCCGGTGGCGGTCGACCGCCACCGTCCGCGCGTCCCGGCTGAACACGCCCCGGGAAGCCGGCTCTCCGCTCCAGTCGGCGGCCGCCGCCGGACCGTAGGAGACCGTGCGCACGACGGCGTCCGCCCGGTGGCGCTCGGTCACGTAGCGGATCACCCCGGCCTCGGCGTCGATCCTGAGCTGGGTGGCGGCCTCGTTGGCCAGGGGGAAGCGGAAGACCGGCGTGCCGGGCGAGGCGAGCCGCCAGAGCAGGATCTCGCGGCTGTCCGCCGCCACGAGGAACCGCCCGTCGGGGCCGGCCGTCGCCCCGGTCAGGCCCGCGTGGCGGATCGGCGCGCCCTCCCGCCCGGTGAGCGGGTCCCAGAAGCGCAGCCCGGCAGAGGTCCGCGCCATCAGCGTGCTGCCCGCCCCGGTGAACTGGAGGCCGTCCGCGGCGCAGCCGCCGGCCCACGTCGCCGGCAGCCGCCGGCGGCCGGCGACGTCCCAGACCTCGAGCGGTGCGGCCGCCTGCGCCGCGTCGCCGCCGGCGCCCCGCGCGCACAGGGCCAGCAGGCGGCCGTCCGGGCTGACGGCCCACCGCGGGTCGCGCCCCGTGGGCCGCTCCAGCAGCAGCCGGCCGCCGCGCACCTCCCTGAGCCCGAGGCCGCCCCGCCCGCTCGCGTCCAGCCGCACCTCCACGACGGCGCGGCCGTCCGGCGTGTAGCCGTACACCGACCTGTCCGTGCGCCGGGGGCGTCCCACCGGTCCGCCGGTCCCCAGGTCCCATTCCCGGACGTGGCGGCCGGGGCTCGGGAGGTGGGACGCCAGGAGGACGGTGCGCCCGTCGGGAGCCACCCCGCTCACCCGCTGGTCGTACGGGACCGCGATCCGCGGCCCGACCGCCCGGCGCGTCGTGACGTCCCACGCCCGCACCCCCGACCCGCCCAGGGAGACCGCGGTGCGGCCGTCGGCGCTGAGGCGGACCGGCGCCGCGTCCGAGAGGAGCGCCGCGTCGCCCTCGTCCGGGACGTCGTAGGTGTCCGCCTCCGGCTGCGCGTACGCCCCCAGCAGCGCCGAGCGCGTCTCCGTCGTCCGCTTGAGCGCCCACGCGGCCAGACTCAGGCGCATCGCCAGAGCCGGATCGGAGGCGCGCACGCCCCGAGCCAGCGCGGCCACGCGGCGGGCGGCCGCCTCCTCGCGCTGCCGCTGGCCGTCGCGGCCCTGCTGCCAGGCCGCGGCCCCGGCCACGGTGGCCAGGACCACGAGCAGCGCCACCGCGGAGGTGACCGCCCGCCGCGCCCACCGGGCCCGGCGGTGGGCGGCCGTGCTGGCCCGCAGGAACGCCCGGACCGGCGGCGCCAGCTCGCGCCGGCTCCGGTCGGCGGCGAACGTCAGCTCGGCCTCGGCCAGTTCGCCGCCGCGCAGCAGCGCCCCGGCGTCCCGCCCGCGGGCCAGCCAGTGGGCGGCCGCCTGGGCCAGCCGCCGGTGCCGGCGCAACCGCTCGCGGTCCTCGTCGATCCAGCCGCGCAGCCGCGGCCAGGCGACGATCAGGGCCTCGTGGGCCAGGTCCACGGTGTCCCGGTCCAGGGTGATGAGCCGGGCACGGGCCAGTCGGTCCAGGACCGCCCGCGCGTCCGCCTCAGCCCCGGCGTGGACGATCTCCGAGCGGCTGACCGGCCGGCGGGTGTCGGGGGCGCCGTCCCCCGGAGTGACCAGGCTCAGCAGGATGCGGCGGGCGGCCTCGGCCTGGGGGGCGGTCAGACCGCCGTACAACTCCTCGGCGGTCTGGGCGATGGCTCCGTGCAACCCGCTCGCCGCGTGGTAGCCCTCCAGGGTCAGGGTGCGGCCCCGGCGGCGGCGCCAGGTCTCCAGCAGGGCGTGGGAGAGCAGGGGCAGGCAACCGGGCTCGTTGGCGACCTCCTCCAGCAGACGGGCGGTCAGGGCCCGCTCGACGAGCAGCCCGCGGGCCGCTGCGGGCTTCACGATCGCCCGGCGCAGCTCCTCGGCGGTCAACGGGCCCACCGGCAGGGTGGCCTCCTTGACGGCGGCGGCGAGCCCCGCGTGGGCCAGGCACCTGGCGTAGAAGTCGGCGCGCACTCCCAGCACCACCCGCAGCCCGCTCTCCTCGCGACGGGCCGTCAGCAGGGCGTCGATGAAGTCGTTCCGCTCCCGCGCGTCGGCGCAGAGCGTGAACGACTCCTCGAACTGGTCCACGACCAGCCAGGTCTCACCGGCCCCCTCGGCCGGGACGAGCAGCCTTCCGTGGGTCCGCATCGGGTGCGCGCCGGGAGTGAGGACCCGCAGGGCGGCGGCCCTCGGCAGCGGCGCCTGCGACCGGCGCAGCCGGGGCAGGAGCCCGGCGCGCAGCAGGGAGGACTTGCCGCTGCCCGAGGGGCCGCAGACCACGGTGAAGCGGTGGGCGGCGACCAGGTCCGCCAACGCGTCGGTGAGCTGCCCCCGCCCGAAGAACACCTCCTCGTCCTCCGGCTCGAAGCGGGCGAGGCCGCGGTAGGGCGGGGCGTCCCCGCCGCGGGCGCCGGCGGCCGGCTCGCCGAGGTGCTCCGCCTCGGCGGCCCGCCAACGGCGCTCCCACTCCCGCGGGTCCCCGCCGCAGGCGGCGACGTACGCCAGGGCGACGGGCAGGGACGGCAGTCTGGCCCCGGCGGCGGCCTGGGAGAGGGCGGTCACCGAGTACCCGGCGCGCCGGGCCATCTCCCGGTACGACGGACCCCCGGCCGCGCGGCGAAGCTCCCGCAGCCGGCAGGCGAAGCGGGGCACCGGCCCGGTCCGCGGATCGAGTTCCTTCTCCGGTCTTCCCACACCGCGCCCGCTCAACCGACCCAAGCCCTTCCCCGCCAGAACACCGTTGCCTGCCAAGCCTCCCATCGCCCACCTGCGAGAAGAGTTGTTCAGCGGCATGAAAAGGGGCTGCTGAACAATGCGCGGACCGCTGGACTGCTCGGGCAAGCACCGCGGCGACGCGGAACGCACGTCGAGCCCCGCCCGCCGGTTCCACGGGCCCTCGCCCCATCCGCATCCGCGCCGCGCGGGGAGCGGGAGAGGCGGCGGCACGGGCGGGTCTCACCCCCCCCTCACCAGGAGACGAGTTGTCCAGACCCGCACGACCCATCCGGCGGCGCACGGGGGCCATCGCCCTCGCCACGGCCGCCGCGACCCTGGCCACCGGCCTGGGCGCCCCCGCCGGGGCGGCGCCCGCCCCGGCCGGGGCTCCCGCCCCCGCCGGGGCGGAGAGCGCCGCCGGCCCCCTGCGGCACATCACGCTGATCACCGGCGACCGGGTGAGCGTCGACGGCGCGGGCAAGCCCGTCCGCGTCGAGCACGGCGAAGGCCGCGAGAAGATCCCCGTGTGGATACGCGTCATGGGCGGACGCACCCTCGCGGTCCCCGCCGACGCGGAACGCCTGATCGCCGCGGGCACGGTCGACCAGCGGCTGTTCGACCTGACCGAGCTGAACCGCCCCGAGACCCGCGCCGCGCAGGACGGCCGGCTCAAGGTGATCGTCCAGTACGGCGGCTCCGCGACGACCGCCCGCGCCGACGTGCGCGCGGCCGGGGGCAGCGCGGTCCGCAGGACGTTCACCGCGCTGAACGCGGAAGCCGTGCAGACGCCCGTCGAGGGCGCCGGGGCGCTGTGGTCCGCGCTCACCGACGCCCGGCGCGCCGCCGTCGCCGCCCCCGGCGTCGACCGGATCTGGCTCGACGGGGGGCGCAGGGCCGGCCTCGACACGAGCGTGCCGCGGACCGGCGCGCCGAAGGCGTGGGCCGAGGGGTACGACGGCAAGGGCGTGACCATCGCCGTACTGGACACGGGGGTCGACGCCGACCACCCCGACCTCGCCGGCAAGGTGGTCGCCGAGCGGAACTTCTCGACGGCGGCGGACGCCGAGGACCGGCAGGGGCACGGCACCCACGTCGCCTCCATCGCCGCCGGATCGGGCGTCAAGTCCCAGGGAGCCCACAGGGGCGTCGCCCCCGGCGCGGAACTCCTCAGCGGCAAGGTGCTCGACGACGACGGCTTCGGCAGCGACTCCGGTGTCCTCGCGGGCATCGAATGGGCGGTCGACCAGGGCGCCGACATCGTCAACCTGAGCCTCGGCAGCGCCGACACGCCCGAGGTGGACCCGCTGGAAGCGGCCATCGACCGGCTCTCCGCCGACCGGGGCGTCCTGTTCGCCGTCGCGGCCGGCAACTCCGGCCCCGGCGCCTCGACGGTGGAGTCACCCGGCAGCGCCGAGGCGGCCCTGACCGTCGGCGCCGTGGACGACGACGACGTCCTGGCCGACTTCTCCAGCCGGGGCCCGCGCATCGGCGACGGGGGAGTCAAGCCCGACGTCACCGCCCCCGGCGTGGACATCACCGCGGCCGCCGCCCCCGGAAGCGCCCTCGCCGACCAGCAGGGCCAGCACCCCGACGGCTACCTGACGCTCTCCGGTACGTCGATGGCGACCCCGCACGTAGCCGGCGCCGCCGCGATCCTCAAGCAGAAGAACCCCCGGTGGACGTACGCCCAGCTCAAGGGCGCCCTCACCGGATCGACCCAGCAGGGCGCGGACAGCCCCCTCGCGGGGGGAACCGGCCGCGTCCGGATCGACGCCGCCCTGCGGCAGACCGTCTACGCCCAGCCGGCCGGCCTGAGCTTCGACCTCGCGCAGTGGCCCCACGGCGACGACCCGGTCCAGACCCGCAGGAGCACCTACCACAACACGGGCGACGAGCCGGTCGCCCTCGCCCTCTCGCTCGACGCCCGCGATCCGCGGGGCGAACCCGCCCCCGAGGGGTTCTTCACCCTCGGCGCCGACCGGCTGACCGTTCCCGCGGGCGGCTCCGCCTCCGTCGATCTGAGGGCGGACACCCGGCTCGGCGGCACGCTGGACGGGACGTACTCCGTCCAGGTCCTGGCCACCGGCGGCGGCCAGAGCGTGCGCGTCCCGGCGGTGGTCGAGCGCGAGACCGAGTCCTACGACGTGACGTTCGACCACATCGGCCGCGACGGCGCGGCCGCCGCGAGCTACGGCACGGTCGTGCGGGGCTCCACCGAGGGCCTGTTCGGCCAGGAGGCCTACCTCTCGGACGCCTCCGGGACGACCCGGGCGCGCCTGCCGAAGGGCGTCTACTACCTCGAGTCCCACGTCGACGAGTCCGAGACGGGCACCAACTGGCTGGTCCAGCCGGTCCTGAACGTCACCGGGCCGCAGACCGTCACCCTGGACGCGCGGGTCGCGAAGCCGGTGGACATCACCGTGCCGGACCGCGACGCGAAGCCCGACGGCGCGCTCGCGATGCTCTCCTACGCGCGGGGCGAGTTCGGCCAGACCTCCGTCCTCTCCCTGCGGTCCTTCGCCGGTCTGCGCACCGCGCACATCGGCCCGCCGGTCGCCACCGGGCTCGCCCAGCTCTGGTCGGGGGCGTGGACCAACGGTGCGCGGGACTACCACGTGGCCCTGGGCGGCCGTGCGGACAGCTTCACCACCGGGTACACCCGCCACCTCGCCCCGGACGACCTGGCCACCGTGCGCGTGGGCCTCGGGGCGTCCGCTCCCGGCAAGTCCGGCTTCCTCTTCCCCTCGCCGGCGGTCCCGGACGCTCCGCCGATGTTCTTCTCGTTCCCCGCACCCGCCCGGCAGCTTCCCGCCGAGGCCACGCTCCACCTGTCGACGCTCGACCGGGCGCGCTGGGACATGGGCTTCCAGCAGTCGGCCCCGAGCGAGGACGGCTGGCGGACGGAGGCGAGCTTCGCACCGGACGGACCCGCGGAGTACCGCGGCGGCCAGACGTACCACGAGGTCTTCAACGCGCCGGTCTTCGGTCCGCGGCTGAGCCCGCCGTACGGGATCTTCCGCACCGGCGACGCGATCTCCGGTGACGTGCCGCTCTTCTCCGACGGCCGCGGGCACGCCGGCCGCACCCGCCACACGTCGGCGCTGACCACGCTCCACCGCGACGGCGTCAAGGTCGCCGAGAGCGACGAGCCGCTCGGCGGCGCGCCCTTCACGGTGCCCGCCGGCGACGCCCGGTACCGGCTGTCCACGTCGGTCACCCGCGACCCCGCGGCCGGGGCCGCCTCGACCCGTACCGAAGCGACCTGGGAGTTCCGCTCGAAGGAGACGGCGGCCGAGACCCGGCTGCCCGCCTCCACGGTCGTCTTCGGCGCGGCGGTCGACCTCGACGGAACCGTTCCGGCCGGACAGCTCCAACTCGTCCCCCTCACGGTGCAGGGCGCGGCGGCGGGCGGGAACCTCGCGTCGCTCACCGCGTACGCCTCGTACGACGGCGGCGCGAGCTGGAAGGCGCTGACCGTGCTGAACGGCAAGGCCGTGGTCCGCAACCCGGACCGGGGCCGGGGCGTCTCGCTCCGCGCCCTGGTCGTGGACGAGCAGGGCAACCGCTCCTCGCTGGAGATCCACGACGCGTACCGCGGAAGGTGACCCGCTGATCCGTGCGAGGGCTCCGGACGCCCCCGCACATGCCGAACCGGGGCGCGTACGGGACGCGCCCCGGTTCCGGTGTCCGGCGGGGTCAGTGGGTGCGACGCCCGGTGACCAGCCGGTAGATCAGCAGCACGATGACCGAGCCCACGATGGCCGCGATCCACGTCGACAGGTGGAAGAAGCCGTTGATCGAGTCGACGCCGAAGATGACCTTGCCCAGCCAACCGCCGAGCAGACCGCCGACGATGCCGATGAGCATGGTCACGAGGCAGCCACCGGGGTCTTTGCCGGGGGTCAGCGCCTTGGCGATGGCGCCGGCGATGATGCCGATCAGGATCCAGGCGATGATGCCCACGGAAGCGTCCTTTCTTTCGTCGCCGCACCGGTGGGTGGAGAAGCGGCCGGCGACGGGTTGTGTGCACGAGGTCGTCACTGCTGTTGCCGGGGGCCGGGCGGTCGTGCCCGGTTCCCGGACCCACAGGCCGCGAGTACCCGGACCCGCGCATTTCACACAGACGTTCTGCACCGGCCTTTCACACCGGCGGCTCCGCCGGCCGGACACGGCCCCCGGACGCCCGCGCCCGCGTGGGCCGAACGGGCGGGGAGGCGGGCGTCCGGGTGTTTCACCCCCCGGAGCGCGCCCCCGCCGTGATCGTCTCTGACTGTCCGCCCCGCACGGACCGCGAACGGGTTCGGCGCCTCCACCGGAAGGACGTGAGATGACCGGCGGCCAGGCCGTGCACCACCCCTTCGAGGAGCGGCCCCCCGCGGCGGGCGCCGAGCCCGCGCCCCCCGGCCCCGGCACGCCCGCGGCCGAGTCGCCGCCGCCCGCCGCCGTCGACGCCGACGTGGTCGGGGCCGTGCTGAGCCGGGGCCGGACGATCCTGGCGGAACGGGTCCGGGAGGCGGCGGAGCTGGACCCCGCCTTCGCGCACGACCTGGCCCGGCGGGTCGCCGACTTCACGCTGAACGGCGGCAAGCGGCTCCGTCCCCGGCTGCTGTGGTGGGCGATGCGGGCCTGCGGCGGCCCGGACCCCGCCCCGGTCGAGGCCGCCCTGCGGCTCGGCGTCGCCCTGGAACTCATCCAGACCTGCGCGCTGATCCACGACGACGTGATGGACCGCTCGCGGGTGCGCCGGGGCAGGCCCGCCGCGCACATCGCCCTGGCCGCCCGGTCCGGCCTCCCGCCCGACTCCGAGCGGGCCGCCTCGTTCGGCGCCTCGGCCGCCGTACTGGCCGGGGACCTCGCCCTGGCCTGGGCCGACGACACGGTCGCGGAGCTGGAGCCGGCCGCCCCCGCGCAGCGCCGGGTCCGGGCCCTGTGGCGCGCCATGAGGACCGAGATGGTCGCCGGGCAGTACCTGGAGCTGCGCGGCCAGGCCACCGGGGGCGGCTCCCCCGCCCGGGCGATGCGGACCGCCTGCCTCAAGAGCGCCCTGTACTCCGTGGAGCGCCCGCTCGCGCTCGGGGCGGCCCTCGCCGGTGCGGACCAGCGCACCACCGCGGCCCTGTGCGCGGCCGGACGCCGGGCGGGCATCGCCTTCCAGCTCCGCGACGACCTCCTCGGCGTCTTCGGGGACCCGGAGCGGACCGGAAAGCCCTCCGGCGACGACATCCGCGAGGGCAAGCCCACCTACCTGCTGGCCCTCGCGCGCACCCGCCTCACGGCCGCGGGCGACCGGGCGGCGCTGGCCGTCCTCGACCGGGCCGTGGGGGACGCCGAACTGACCCGGCACGGCCTGGACGCCGTGCGCGCCGTCCTCGACGCGAGCGGCGCGCGGGCCCGCGTGGAGCGTACGGCGGACCGCCTCGTCGAACACGCCCTGCGGGGTCTGGCCGGGGCCGTCGACGTCCACGCGCACGGCGGACGCCGACTGCTCGGCCTGCTGCGCACGCTCTCCGGGGCGCCGTCGGCCGGCCCGTACCGGGGCCCCGACCGGGACGGAGGAGGGATCGCCGGATGATCACGGTCGCAGGGCCCACCGACCATGTGGTGGTGGTCGGCGCGGGACTGGCGGGGCTCGCGGCCTCGCTGCACCTCCTCGGCGCCGGCCGCCGGGTCACCGTGGTCGAGCGGGACGCGGTCCCCGGTGGCCGGGCGGGCCTCCTGGAGCGGGGCGGCTTCCGCATCGACACCGGCCCGACCGTGCTGACCATGCCGGAGCTGGTGGAGGAGGCGTTCGCGGCGGTGGGCCACGAGATGGCCGACCGGCTGGAGCTGATCCGGCTGGAACCGGCGTACCGGGCGCGGTTCGCCGACGGCAGCCGGCTGGACGTCCACACCGACGGGGCCGCGATGGAGGCGGCGGTCGAGGAGTTCGCCGGGGCCCGGCAGGCGGCCGGATACCGGCGGCTGCGGCGCTGGCTGGAGCGCCTGTACCAGGCGCAGATGCGCCGCTTCATCGACGCCAACTTCGACTCGCCCCGCCAACTCCTCCACCCCGACCTCGCACGGCTCGCCGCCCTCGGCGGGTTCGGCCGCCTGGACGCGCGGATCGGAAGCTTCGTCTCGGACGAACGGCTCCGCCGCGTCTTCTCCTTCCAGGCCCTGTACGCCGGTGTCCCGCCGGCCCGCGCCCTGGCCGCCTACGCCGTCATCGCCTACATGGACACGGTCGGCGGCGTCCACTTCCCGCGCGGAGGGATGCACGCCCTGCCCCGCGCCCTGGCGCGGTCGGCCGCCGAAGCCGGCGCCGACCTCCGCTACGGCCGCACCGTCACCCGTCTGGAGCGATCGGGCGAACGCGTCACCGCCGTCGTCACCGACCACGAGCGCGTCCCCTGCGACGCCGTGGTCCTCACCGCCGACCTGCCCGTCTGCTACCGGCTGCTGGGGCGCGCCCCCCGCCGCCCCCTCGCGCTGCGGCACTCCCCGTCGGCGGTGGTCCTGCACGCGGGGACGGACCGCACCTGGCCGGAGCTGGCGCACCACACCCTCTCGTTCGGTGCGGCCTGGCGGAGCACCTTCCGCGAGCTCACCCGGACCGGCACGCTGATGTCCGACCCCTCGCTGCTCATCACCCGGCCCACCGCGACCGACCCCGCCCTCGCCCCGCCGGGCAAACACCTGCACTACGTGCTGGCCCCCTGCCCCAACACGGAGATCGGACCGGACACCGCGTGCTGGCGGGAGCTGGGCCCCCGCTACCGGGACGCGCTGCTGGCGGAGCTGGAGCGCCGGGAGATGCCCGGACTCGGCGCGGCCATCGAGGAGGAAGGGCTGGTCACCCCCGCCGACTGGACCGCGCGGGGCCACACGGCGGGCACCCCGTTCTCCGTGGCCCACACGTTCCCCCAGACCGGCCCCTTCCGCCCCCGCAACCTCGTGCGCGGCACGGCCAACGCCGTCCTGGCGGGCTGCGGCACCACGCCGGGCGTCGGCGTGCCGACCGTCCTGATCTCGGGGAAGCTGGCGGCGGAGAGGATCACCGGGCCCCGCCTCTCCCGGACCGCGCGCCGCGCCCCCTCGTGAGAGGCACCTTCGTATGACCGGCCGTGAACTCGACGCAGCAGGCATCCACGACCCCGCCCTGCGAGCGGCGTACGCCCGCTGCCGAGGGCTCAACGCGCGCCACGGCAGGACCTACTTCCTGGCGACGCGGCTCCTCCCGCCGGACCGGCGGCCCGCCGTCCACGCGCTGTACGGCTTCGCGCGGTGGGCCGACGACATCGTGGACGACCTGGAGGACGGGGCCGCCCCGGCGGACCGGTCCCGCGCCCTCCTCGCGCTGGAGGCCCAGTTGGAGACGGGCCTGCGGCGGGGCGGGGCCACGGAACCGGTGATCCTCGCCCTGGCCGACACCGCCTCCCGGTACGCCATCGACCACCGGCACTTCGCGGACTTCCTGGCCTCCATGCGCAGCGACCTGACGGTCGGCGGCTACGCCTCGTACGAGGCGCTGGGCCGCTACACGCACGGGTCGGCCGCGGTGATCGGCCTGCAGATGCTGCCGGTGCTCGGCACGGTGGTCCCCAGGGACGAGGCCGCGCCGCACGCGGCGGCGCTGGGGGTCGCCTTCCAGCTCACCAACTTCCTGCGGGACGTGGGCGAGGACCTCGACCGGGGCCGGCTGTACCTGCCCGCCGACCTGCTGGCCGCGCACGGGGCGGACCGGGAGCTGTTCGAGTGGAGCCGGCGCACCGGAGCCCGCGACCCCCGGATCACCGACGTGCTGCGGGCCGGCGCGGCGCACACCCGCGCGGTGTACCGCCGGGCGCTGCCGGGCCTGACCATGCTCGACCCGGTGTCCCGGCCGTGCATCCGCACGGCGTTCGTGCTCTACAGCGGCATCCTCGACGCGATCGAGGCGGACGGGTACGCCGTCCTGCACCGGCGCGCGGTGGTCCCGCGCAGGCGGCGCGCGGCCGTCGCGTTCGACGGGCTGGCGCGGGCGCTCGCCGCCCGCGCGGGGCGCCCACGCGCGGCGTCGGCGGGGGCGGGGGAGCACCGCCGCTCCGGGCCGCCCGGAACCGGCCGCGCCCGCCCGGTCCGCGAGCGTGCGGCGTGAGCGCCGCCCGGCGGCGGACCGGCCGCGCCCGCCTCCCGCTGAGGCTGCGCCGGGACCCCGTCGCGTGGGAGCGGCAGGCGCCCACCTGGCGCGAGGCCGAGCCGGGCGTGATCGCCGGGGCCCTGAAGCGGGCCCGCGACCGCCCCTCGGGCAACTGGTACGTCATCGGCGCCTCCCGGAACCTGCCGCCGGGCCGGTCGGTCGGGACCACCGTCGCGGGCGTCGAGGTGGTGGCCTGGCGCGGCGCCGACGGCCTGCTGCGGGCCGGTCCGGGCGCCTGCCCGCACCTCGGGGCGCCGTTGAAGGACAGCCCCGTGCGCTGCGGGGCCCTGGTCTGCCACTGGCACGGGATGACCCTGGACGGCGGGCCGTTCGCCGGGTGGGAGCCCTACCCGGCCCTCGACGACGGCATCCTGCTGTGGGCCCGGCTGGACGCGGTGGGCGGCGAACGCCCGTCCGACCGGCCCTACCTGCCGCCGAGGCCCCGGACGGGGGGCGCCGTCGACGCGGTGTACGAGGGGGTGGGCCGCTGCGACCCGGAAGACGTCGTGGCCAACCGCCTCGACCCGTGGCACGGCGCGTGGTTCCACCCCTACGCCTTCGCCGACCTGGCGGTGACCGCGACGCCGGACGAGCGGACGCCGGACGACGACGGGTTCACCGTCGACGTCTCCTTCAAGGTGGCGGGGCGCGTGGTGGTGCCGGTCCGCGCCCGGTTCACCGCGCCCGAACCCCGTACGGTCCTCATGCGCGTCATCGAGGGCGAGGGCGAGGGCTCGGTCGTGGAGACGCACGCCACCCCCCTCGGCCCGGACGACCGGGGGCGGCCGCGCACGGCCGTCACCGAGGCCGTGGTCGCGGTGTCCGACCGGCGGGGCTTCGCCCTCGCGCGGGCGGCCGCGCCGCTGCTGCGCCCCCTGGTGCGGGCCTCGGCGGCCCGGCTGTGGCGGGACGACCTGGCGTACGCCGAGAGGCGCCGGGACCTGCGCGCGTCCGGACGCTTCCCCGGCTGACGCCGCGCGCACCCCCGCGCCCCGGCCGCCGCGCCGGGCGGCCGGTCAGCCGTCGGCGAGCGCGGCGAGCCGGCGCAGCAGGGGCGAGCGGCCGGTCCGCGGCACGGTCCACAGCGTCTGCCCGCGTACGCCCCAGCCCTCCAGCAGGGCGTTCGCGGCCAGGAACCCGCTGGTGGCGGCCCGCTCCATCAGAGCCGTGGGCAGCCCGGTGCGCACCAGGTCCCCGGCCACCGTGACGGCCGGGTCGGGGGTGCGCGTGCCCGGCCGGTCGCGGTACCCGCCGACCGGGAACATCGGGCAGTCCGCCCGCCACTCGTGGCGCTCGTCCACCAGGCGCGCGCTGCGCGTCTCCGGGTAGACCCGGTGCAACTGCCGCAGTACGGCGCTCTGCACGGCGGCCCGGTCCGCGTCCGGGGCGACGGCGTAGGCGTGCAGCTCGATCACCGACCCCCTGGTGCGGCGCGCCCACCGGGCCGCTTCGCCCTCCCAGCGGCTGAGGACGCTCACGTTGTCCAGCGGACCGTAGCCGCTGGTCCCGAGGAACCCCGGCCGCCCGGCCGCCACGGGCCGGTCCAGCCACAGGCGCGACACCAGGAACGGCGGCGCGGTGCGCAGCCGGGCGATCCGCGAGCGCCACCGCGCGTCGCCCAGCTCGGGCGAGGCGGCGACGACCCGGCGCAGGCCGCCGCCGTCCGGGGCCAGGACGAGCGCGTCGTACCGCGCGGTGCCCTCGTCGGTGGTGACGTCCAGGCCGCCTCCGGTGCGCGGGGCGGCCCGCCGCACCGGCTCGCCGGTGCGCACACGGGCGCGGTGGCTCTCCAGGTAGTGCCGCAGCGGGTCCCACAGGGCCGTGGGGAACGGCTCGGCGGGGACGTCGAAGAGCAGCCCTTCGGCGGAGCCGAGGAAGTAGATGTGGAACATCAGGGCCAGTTCCGCCGCGGACAGCGCGCGCGGATCGGCGAAGAAGCTGCGGGAGAACACCTCGAAGGCCAGATGGCGGGCGGCCTCCGGGAAGCCGACGCGGTTCAGGTAGTCGTGGGCGCTGGTGCCGTCGAGCCGGTCGTAGATCTCGGGCACCCGCACGTCCAGCAGGGGCAGCGCGGCGCGGGGGCGCATCCGCAGGAGGTCCCGCGGCCCGAAGGAGGGGCTGCGCGCGACGAAGCCGAGGGCGCTGAAGGGCGGGGTGCGCGGCACACGGGCGAAGCTGTCGTAGAGGCCGGAGCTGTGCCGCAGCGGGTAGTCCGGCAGCGGCGTCAGCTTCTCCAGATCCGGGTCCACCCGGCGCAGCAGGCCGCGCAGGTTGTAGTACTGCCGGAAGAACGCGTGGAAGCCCCGGCTCATGGTCGCCGTCGTGCCGTCGGCGAGCCGGACCGGCCACCCCGCCAGCCGCCCGCCGAGCTGCGGCTCGCTCTCGTACAGGGTCACGTGCGCACCCCGCTCCGCGAGGAGCGTGGCCGCCGCGACCCCGGCGACGCCCCCGCCGACGACCGCCACGCGGGGCGCCTGGCCGCCGAACCGGGCCCGGCCCCGCGGCCCGGCCACGACGGCGGCCAGGCGGTCGCGGCCCCGCCGCCCCGTCATGCCCGCCTCCGGGCCGCGCGGGCGGGCGGGCGTACGGGGGTTACGTGGCGGAAGGGCGCGGGCGGGGTCATGGGACGCGGCTCTCCTCGGGTGCGGTCGGCGGGGGAGGGGTCTCGGCGGCCGGTGTCCGCCTGCGGAGGAAGGGCAGTTCGAGGGCCGTGCGCAGCATCGGCGCGACCGGGGTCCGCAGACCGATCAGCAGGTCCTCGTGGAGGCGTGAGCCGCCGTCGAGGAAGCGGAGGAGCCGGTCGCCGGGGACGTCGCGGAAGAGGCGGGTGAAGAACGCCGGCCCGTCCACCCGGCCGCTGTCCAGGGCCCGCAGCACGACGGCGTCCATGGCGCGCGTCCACGGGCCGTGGGGCGCCGGGGTCCGCGCCGGGCGGCCGGCGCGGACCCGGTCGGCGATGGCCCGGCTCTGCCGCTGCACGGCCGCGAACGTGTAGCCGGTCGAGGGGCGGGAAGCGCCTCCGCCGACGCCGATGCGGAACACGGACGGGCCCTCGCGGCGGGGGAAGCGGCCGTCCGTCATGGGGATGACCCCCCGCTCCCGCCCGGTCACCCGGAACGCGCCCAGCCCCAGCACATCGCGGGTGTAGTGCTCCAGCGCGCGCCGGTAGCCCTCCGCGTCCAGGACGGCGCGGGAGAACTCGGTGTACTCCACCAGGGCGGTGTCGGGCCCGAGCGGCAGCACGTAGCCGAACGAGAGCCCCCGATCGGGCTGCCGGGTGCGGAAGTCCATCAGCTCGGCGGCGGCCGGGTCGAAGACGGGGCCCTCGGTGCGGACGAACCATCCGGTGAAGTGCTGGAGGAGGGTCGTCCGCGCCGGCGGCAGGCGCGGGGGCGGCCGCGAGTCGAAGACCTGGCGGCCGCGGAGGACCAGGCCGGCCCCCCGCCGGTCGTACGCGAGGACCTCGCCGCCGTGCGCGGTGGAGCGGACGCCGGTCACGGTCGCCTCGACGCGGCGGAATCCGGGGGCGCGGGACAGGCGCCGCCGCACGTGCGCCTCGAAGGCGTCCGACCGCAGCATCTTGTACCGGAAGGGGGCGCACCGGACCTCGGTGGCCGCGCCGTCCGCGCCCCGCACCCGCAGCCGGGGCCAGGAGGCGGCGAGGACGGAGTCGTAGGCCCCGCCGGGCGGCTCCCAGAAGCACCAGGTCCGCGGGGGCGGACGCAGGGGACCCGGCGGGGCGTCGACCAGGACGACCGACAGCGCCGCGGGGGCGTCGGGCGCGCACAGGCGGTACGCGAGGGACAGCCCGGCCGCCCCCGCGCCCACGATGACGACGTCGGCCACGGCTCTCCCCTCTCCGGTGGGCGGACACCGATCCTCGCGCACCGCCCGCCCCGCCCGCGGGCTGCGACGCGCCCGCGTCCCGGCGGGTCGCGCGAGCGGCGGATTCCCGCCTTCCGCGCCCGTCAGCGGCCGCGGTCGCCCTCGGAGGCGGCACGCCCGCCCGCGCCCAGCAGACCGGTCACCGAGAACTGCGTGCGCGTCAGCGACCGCCGGGAGCGCCGCACGACCAGCCCCGGCAGGAAGCCCCGAACCGCCTGGACGCCGCGCAGCCACGGGGGGACGTACACGGTGGGCGCACGGCGTTCGACGGCCCGCACCAGCCGGTCGGCGACGTGGCCGACCGGCTGGACGCCGCGGGCGGGCGCGGGCATGTCCGCCCGCAGGTCCCGCAGCGCCGCGTGCCGGTCGGCGTCGCGGATCATGTCGGTGCCGGTCCAGTTCAGGTAGGCCGTGCCCACGCCGACGCCGCGGGGGGCCAGCTCGGCGCGGAGCGACTGGGCGAAGGACTCCGCCCCCGCCTTGGACGCGCAGTAGGCGCTCATCAGCGGCACCGCGTCGACGGACGCCAGGGAGGCGATCTGGAGGTAGTAGCCGCCGGTGTCCAGCAGATGGGGCAGGAACACCCGCGCGGTGACGGCACTGCCCACCAGGTTGACCTCGATCACCCGGCGCCAGGTTCGGGGATCGGAGACGGCGAACGCTCCGCCCTCGGAGACCCCGGCGTTGGCCACCACGACGGACGCGGGGCCCAGCCGTTCCCGGACCGCCGAGGCCACCGCCGCCATGGCCGCGTCGTCGGTCACGTCCACAGGCCAGTGCCACGACGGGGCGGGAAGGGCGGCCGCCACCTCGGCGAGCCTGTCCTCCTCCAGCCCCAGCAGCGCCACGCGGGCTCCTCGGGCGGCCAGCCGCCGCGCGACCGCCTCGCCCACGCCTCGCGCGGCGCCGGTCACGACAGCGGTACGGCCTCGCAGAACGCACGGGTCACTCCTCACCGGAACTCCTCACGGCAGATCGGTCGGAAGCCAGGCTTCCCGGACGGCGTGCCCGGACGGCGCGCCGCCGACGGCGCCGCGCCGCGGGTCCCTCACCGCGCACGAGGTCAGTGCTACGTCATGGGCTGTCAGAACTGCTCCAGTCGCTTCATTATGACGGCGTGTCGGGTTATGGGCCGTTTATCAGCTTTCGTACGTGGGACGTCTGAAACCGTCGCACCGATTTGTACGACAATCACTTCGATTCACAGGAGTAGCCATGGTTACGCCCCTCTCCCCGCGCCCGACCGCTCTCCGTATCGGCGCGGCCGCCCTGGCCGCCCTCGCGATCACGGGCGGCTCCCTCGCCGGTGCGTCCCCCGCCCTCGCCGCCCCCGGGGACAGCGGAGACGTCAAGGTCCACAAGGCGGGCACGCCGTACGACGACTCCCGCGACGAGAAGAAGGTCTGCCGCTTCAACCTGTCCGCGGTCAACTTCGAGACGGTCCCGCTGGTCAACATCACCGTCGCCCCGAAGCCGCCGACCCCGACCCGCCCCACGCTCACCGCCGCCGTGGCCCTGACCGCGGGCCTCGGGCACTCCCAGGACTACTCGCTGCCCAACGGCGAGTACCAGGTGACCTGGACGTTCCCCGGCGGCGTCCCGAAGCAGAAGGTCTTCACCGTGGACTGCCGCCCCACCGGGGGCGTCCCCGCGGGCGGCGGCGGCGTCCCGGCCGTCGAGAGCGGCACCACCTCCGGCGGCGGCATGTCGGTCGGGACGACCTCCGCGCTGGCCGCCGGCGGCATCGGAGCGGTCGCCCTGCTCCTCACCCGCCGCGCCGCCCGCCGCCGTGCCGATGGCGCCGCGTAGCACCGGCCGTCGCCGGCGGCGGGGGGGGGGGGGCCCCCCCCCCCCCCCCCTTTCCCCCCCCCCCCCCCCCCCCCCCCCCCCCCGGGCCTGTCGCTTGACGTCCCTCTGCGGGTGCCTGACCTGTCAGTTCAGAAGAG
>NZ_JBVJCD010000088.1:12682-18422 GCF_055588985.1 Streptomyces sp. NPDC041970 | reverse complement strand
GTCCATTTCTTGTGCGCGTTCCCCCCCCGGACCGGGGGTGGGGCCTTACCCAGGAAGCCCCCCCCCCCCCCCCCCCCCCCCCCCCCCCCCCCCCCCCCCCCGGCGGCCGCCGCCGGCCCCGAACTGACCGGCGACCCCACCGAGACCCTCGGCCTGCGCACCGTCACCCTTCCGCCCGCCCCGCCCGCGCGCCGGTGAGAGCCCGCACCGCGGCCCTCTGCTCCGTCGCGGACCAGGGCGTGGCGGCGCTCACCAACATCCTGGTGCTGGTGGCCGCCGCCCGCCTCTCCGCCGTCGCCGACTTCGCCCGCTTCTCCGCCGTCTACCTGGTCTTCACCGTGCTGCTCGGCGTTTTCGGCGCGTACGCCGGGCAACCCCTCGTCCTGCGCCGCGGCGCCGGGAAGGAGATCGCAGGTGCCTGCCGCTCCGCCGTGGCGTTCACCGTGCTGGCCGCCGCCGCGCTCGGCGCGGTCACGGCCGCCGTCTGCGCGCTCGTCCCCGGCGACACCGCCCGCGCCCTGCTGGTGCTCGCGGCGGTGCTCCCCGTGGTGCTGGGGCAGGACGCCGCGCGGTACGCCTTCTCCGCCCTCCAGCGCCCCCACCTCGCCCTGGGAAGCGACCTGTCGCGGCTGCTGTGCGTGCTGGCGGCGCTGTCCCCGCAGGCGTACGGGGCGGCCCCGGCCCGGCTGATCGGCCTCTGGGGGCTGTCCGCCCTGCCCGCCCTGCTGCTGTCCGCCGCCCTGCTGCGCCGCGCCACCGCCGGGGCCCCGACACGGCTGCGCCCGCTGCTGCGGCGCGGCCACCTCGGGCAGCGCTTCGTCGTCGAGTTCGGCGTGGGCAACGCGACCGGACAGCTCTCCGTCCTCGGCCTCGGGGCGGTCGGCACCCCCCTCCTGGTCGGGGCGCTGCGCGGGGCGACCACGCTGTTCGGGCCGCTGAACGTGCTGTTCACCTCCGCCACCTCCTTCGGCCCCCCGCTCCTCGGCCGCATCGACGACGAGCGCCGGCGGGTGCGGGCCACCGCCGCCCTCGCCGCCGTCCTCGCCGCGACCGCCGCGCTCTGGGCCACCGTGCTCGCCCTGCTGCCCGACGCCGCCGGGCGCCGACTGCTCGGCGACACCTGGGCCCCGGCCGCGGCCTTGCTGCCCGCGACCGGCAGCCAGTACGCGGCGATGGCGGTCGGCACGTGCGGGCTGCTCGCCCTGCGGATGCTCGACCCGCGCACCACGCTCGGCGTCCAGGTCGTCTTCTCGCTCGCCGCCGTGGCGTTCCTCGTCGGCGGATACCTCCTGGGCGGGGTGGCCGGGGCCGCCTGGGGGCTGTTCGCGGGCTCGCTCTGCAAGGCCGCCGCCACCTGGACGCGCGTGGCCCGCCTCCGCCGCCGCCCGGCCGCCCCGGCCGGGGCCGTCAGCGCCGGCGCGCGGCCCGCCGCTCCCTGAACGTGGTGACCAGCACCAGGCACAGGGCCGCGATGGCGAGCTTCCCCACCGCCTGGAGCAGCGGCCCGCGCAGCAGGATGAAGGTGTACCCGGCGATCAGCGGGGCGGCGACGGCCAGGACGCTGCCCGGCCCCGGCCCGGCACGGGTCACCGCGAGCGCGTACCGGCGGTCGGTGCGGGCCGCCGCGTAACCGGTCAGCGCCATCCCGCCCATCATGCCGGCCGCGCCGAGGTCGACCCACAGCTCCGTCCACAGCGGGGCCGAGAGGTTGGTCATCCTCATGCCCATCCACTGGCCGACCCGCACCCCGGTGTCCTCCGGCTTGCCGCTCCACACCGCCCGCGGCACGAAAAACAGGGCCGAGCCCGCCAGTTGGCGCCCGTACGTGTGGCCCCGCGTGTCGACCCAGGAGATGGTGTTGGCGAACATCACCGTCTGGTCGTAGTCCTTGGTCGTCAGCGGATCGAAGACGGACGCCGACTGCACGGGCCGCTGCCCCTCCTCGTCGTAGCGGAAGCGGTCCGCGTACGGGAACAGGACCAGCGCCCCCACCACCCCCGTCGTGAGCACCGAGCGGTACACCGCCGCGCTGCTCGGGAACGTGGTGAACAGCAGCGACACCAGCACCGTCAGGAACCAGTAGCGGGCGTTGGAGATCGGGTTGTTCACGACCAGGTTGAGCGCCGCCAGCGCCACCCACACGAGCACCGTCGCCGGCGTGCGCCGTGCCCGGCGCGAGGTCGCCAGCCGCCGGGTGCAGAAGAGCAGCGCCACCAGGGCGGGTACGGTCCCGAAGCCCTTCAGGAACGCCGAGCCCACGTTCGACTCGGCCGAGGCGACCCCGCTGGCCGCCACCGTCTCGCTGATCTCCTGCCGGCTGGAGAAGAAGACCGCCGGCCCGCCCAGCTTCAGCACGTAGTAGCCGCTCGCCGCGAACGCGAGCAGCACCAGCAGCCGCAGCCGCAGCGGATGCGCCACGGCGGGCCCGCCCGTCCCCCGGCCGGACGGGACGCGCCGCCGCAGCGGCCGCCGGGAGGCCAGCAGCGCCCCCAGGTCGAAGGCGGCGCACCCCACCAGGATCATCGCGATCGCCAGGACCAGGTCCGAGCGGGGCCCCACCATCGGCGTCGGCGTCTGCCCGATGACCACCTGGGCGAACGGCGCCACGCCCAGCGCGATGTAGACGAACATCCAGAACACGCCCTGGAGCAGCCGCCTGCGCGTGGACAGGATCATCGTCGCGAGCCGGGCGCCCGCGTAGCAGGTCAGGACCGCCTGGAGCCAGTAGGCGGTGTCCCGCGCGCCGCTGCCGGGCTGGGCGGCGATCACCGCGGGCAGGAAGCAGACGAGCCCCAGGATCAGGGGCACGGACAGCGCCCGCGACAGCATGGACCAGGCGATGGGGCGCGCGGCGGGCTCCAGGGGGCTCCCCGCAGCTCCGGGGCCGTCCGCGCCCGCGGGCGCCTGTGTGGTCGACCCGTGCGCCGACGCCTGCGCGGACGTCATCCGCCCCCCGTTCCGTGGACCTGTGAACACTCTAACGAATCAAGCCACTTGGGAGGACGCGATGACTACGCTGTGCGGAAGAGGCCGAGGTCGAGGGGAACCCTGGTGAGAATCCTGCACGTCGTCACACTCCACACCCCGGACCACGCGTTCGGCGGTCCGACCCGCGTGGCGCTCAACCTGTCGAAGGCCCAGCGGGCCGCCGGCGACGACGCCCGCGTCATGGCCCTGGGCGACGGCTTCCCGCCCGATGGACTGCCCCGTACGGTCGAGGGGGTCCCGGTCCACCTCTTCCGGGCCCGGCACCTGCTCCCCATGTTCGAGGTCAGCGGCGTCACCTCTGCCGAACTCCTGCGCGGCGCCCGGCGGATGATGCGCGGAGCCGACCTCGTCCACGTCCACCTGATGCGCGACCTGGTGACCCTGCCCGTCGCGCTGCTCGCCCTGGCGACCCGCACCCCCCTGGTCGTCCAGACCCACGGCATGGTCGACCCGACGGAGAACAGGGTCGCCCAGCTCACCGACCTCCTCGGCGTGCGCACGGTGCTGCGCCGCGCGGACGCCGTCCTGCACCTGACCGAGAGGGAGCGCCGCGACGTGGACGCCGTCGCCGCTCCGGTGCCGCTCACCCGCACCGTACGGCTGGTCAACGGCGTCCGCCCGCAGGAGCGCAAGCCGGCCCGCGACCCGGCGCGGCCGCCCACCGTGCTCTTCCTCGCCCGCATCCAGGAGCGCAAACGCCCCGAGGACTTCGTCGCCGCGATGCCGCACGTCCTCGCCCGGCGACCGGACGCCCGGTTCGTGCTGGCCGGTCCCGACACCGGTGCGCTGCCCGCGACCCTGGCGCTGGCCCGCGAACTGGGCGTGGCCGACTCCCTGGACCACGTGGGGCCGCTGGGCCACGAGGAGGTCCTCGCCGCCGGGCGCGCGGCCGACGTCTACGTCCTGCCGTCGATCGAGGAACCGCTCGGGGTCTCCGTGCTGGAGGCGATGTCGGTCGGCACCCCGGTGGTCATCACCCGCACCTGCGGCCTGGCCCCCGACGTGGCGGCGGCGGGCGCGGGCCGGGTGGTCGACAGCCGGGTCGGCGAGGACGCGGCCAACGCGCGCAAGGTGGCCGACGCGGTCCTGGAGCTGCTGGAGCCCGAGGCCGCCGACCGGGCCGGCAAGGCGGCCTGGGAGCTGGTCGGCGGGCACTTCACCATCGAGGCGGTCACGGCCTGCCTCCGGCGGACCTACGAGGACGTGGTCCGCCGGAGGCGCGGGTGAGCCACTCTCAGGCGGGCGGTCTCTCCCGTGACTTGAGGGCGATCTGCCAGCGGTAGAAGCTCATCGCCAGCGCGAAGTCGAAGCCCGCCCGGCCGTCCAGGAACCCCCGCCGGTAGAGGTACATGTACGCGAACGACACCAGCGGCTTGAACGGCGCCTTGTGGAACAACTGCCCCTGGCGCGACTTGACCCGGCGCACCTGCTCCTTGACCTCGGGGTGGTGCTCCAGCCACGCCTCCCAGTCCGAGTAGCGGTTGTGCCGCTCGAACCAGGCCGTCACCGGGTCGAGGTCCTGGTGCTCGATCGGGTTCCTCAGCGTCCCCACCGTCGCCGCGAGCGGCTGGTAGTGGCCCTCGACCTCGCCCATGCCCGGCGCGTCGAGGTCGTCGACCTCCGGGTAGCGGCAGCGCGTGCGGTCGGTCAACGCCCGCTTGCGGATGGTGTATCCGTGCCGCAGCCGCTTCCCGGAGAACCAGTACCCGAGGGGTATGTCGTACGCGGCGGGCTTCGGCGCCGCCGGATCGCGGAACGTCTCCCGCAGCTCGGCCAGAAGGTGTGGGCCGATGCGCTCGTCGCCGTCGAGGAGGAGGATCCAGTCCAGGTCCGTGCGGACGTTCTCCAGGCACCACTGCTTCTTGCGCGGGTGGCCGCCGTCCCAGGTGTACGCGACCACCTCCGCCCCGCACTCCGCGGCGATCTTCGCCGTGTCGTCGGTGCTGTGCGAGTCCACCACCACGACCGCCTCGAAGTGCCCGAGCACCGATCGCACCGCCTCGGCGATGTTCAGCCCCTCGTTCTTCGTGGGGATCGCCACGGCTATCGGCAGGCGTCCTGCTGCGGCGGTCATCCGGCGGCTCCTTCGCGCAGCCAGGCGTAGCAGCCTGTGGAGGTGAACGTGCGGGCGGTCGGCGGGACGGTGGCCTTCCCCGAGGCCCCGGCGCCGGAGGACAGTTCGGTCCCCCCGGCCCCGGTCACACGCCAGGTGCAGCTCCCGGTGGGGGAGGCGGCCCGGTAGACGCCGGGCCGGAGCGCCTTGCCGGTGTGCGTCCCGTCCGGGTAGCCGTGCGCCGCCTCGTCCACCAGGTCCTGGTGGTGCGGGCACAGCTCGGCGACCGCGGCGGCCGCGTCGGGGATCTCGTGCGTCACGATCGCGCCGACGGCGGTGTCCCGGTCGACCCGGACCAGGTAGCGGAGCTTGTCGCAGCTCTCCTGGCCGGTCTGGAGCACGGCGGCCGGGTCCATGCCGCGGGGCACCCGGCCCTCCAGGTACTTCTTCTGCCGCGCGGTGAAGGTCCCGGTGGCCGGGGTGATCTCGTCGGCGGGCGTCGTCGGGCCCGCGGCCGAGGCGGCGGGAGCGGACGGCCCGGCCGCCCCCGGCCGCCGGACGGACGGCGGCGCGGGCGCGGGCGCGGAGGCGGAGGCGGACGGTCCGGGAGCCGCGGGCCCGGGGGGGGGGGGGGGGGGGGGGGCGGCAGGGGGGGGGGGGGAGGGCCCGCACGGTGCGGCCCACAAAGACAAGGCCCCG
>NZ_JBVJCD010000088.1:10059-12672 GCF_055588985.1 Streptomyces sp. NPDC041970 | reverse complement strand
GGGGGATGGGGTGTGGAGGGGCCGCGGGGGCGGCACCCCCCCGCCCCCCTGGCCCGGTCCCCTGCGGGGACGCGCCGCAGGCGGCCAGCGCCGCCGCCAGGGCGGCGGCGACGACGGCCGGGAGCAGGCGCTTCATCACCCGTTCCTCAGGGCGTAGTGCGCGCTCACCTGGGAGGCGCTGAGCGCGGTCGGGTAGACGGCCGTCTCGTCGATCTGTCCGGCGAAGAAGTCGCTGGTGGGGCGTTCGGGCCAGTCCTTGAGGGAGTCCCCGCCGACCCGCCAGTAGCCGGGGTAGTTCTCGTTGGAGGTGTACAGGAAGTTCGACGCGCGCCGCTGGCCGTCCACGTACACCGTCATGCCGCCGGAGCCCTGGGTGGCGACGATGTGGTGCCACCGGCCGTCGTTGTACGCCGCCGGGGTGGTGACGGTGCGCGCGCCGCCGCTGCGCACGCCGAACGTGAGCCGCCCGTCGTCGCGCATGTAGACGTGCTTGTCGTGCCGGACGCTGTCCTGCTGGGTCGTGTTGCCGAAGCCGATGATCTTCCCGCCCGCGCGGGTGGTGGTCTTGATCCAGGTCTCCAGCGTGTAGGCGGCCGGGCGGGCGTGCAGCCGGTTGCTGTACACGTACTCGTCCGCGCCGTCGAGCCCGATCGCCGTCGAGGGCCCGGCCACCGCCGCCGGGGTCTGCCGGTAGGCGGGGGAGCTGCGCAGGAAGCCGTTGGCGAGGCGGCCGCTGCTGTCGTGCGCGAAGGTGCCGGAGCCCTCGTCGTAGCGCCAGTACAGCGTGGCGCCGTCGGCCCGGACGCGGGCCGGGTAGGCCTCCGCGGTGGTCACCGCTGCGGCCGACTGGACCGGGGACTTGGCACTGGTGTTGATGCCGTCGGACGCGGTGATCCGGTACGAGTGCGTCTCGCCCGGAGCGACGTCGGTGTCGGTCCAGGTCAGTTGGGGCCGGTCCCAGAAGACGGAGTAGGCGGTCGTGGTGTGGACCGGGGTGGTGGCGCCGTCCTTGTAGATCCGGTAGGTCAGCTCGCCGTCGTCGGTGTCGAAGCTGGTCTGCCAGTTCACGTCGATCCGCCCCGGAGTCAGCGTGGAGAGGCTGACGTTGGGCACCCAGGGCGCGCCGGTGTCCGGACCGTCCCAGAACCGGCCCAGGCCCTGCCCCGGCTTGCCGTTGACCGTGGTGAACTCGCCGCCCACCCACAGGTAGGTGCGCCCGCCGCTGCTCGTCTTGGCCATCACGCGCGGCCCGACCGGCTCCCCGAGCCCGTCGTTGGTGTCCGGGAACCACGGCAGCAGCTTCGGGTCGTCGACCGACTGGGCCAGCAGGTGCTTGCGCGGCTGGTCGGGGAAGGCCCCCATGTCGGCGCAGTCGTGGGCGTGGCTGCCGCTGTAGAGCACCCCGGAGTGGACCAGCACGGCCTGGGTCGCCCCCAGGCAGGTGTCCCGCCACCGCTGCTTGAAGTCGGAGAGGTTCAGGGCGATGCGCCCGTCGAACACCCCGCCGCCGGTGCCCTCGTTGGCGGTGTAGAAGCCGGTGGCGTCCGTGACGATGTCCTGGACGGTGGACTTGTTGTGGATGAACCCCGGATAGGACGTGGTGAGCCGGCCGGTCGTGGCGTCGACCACGGCCAGGGCGTGCGTCTCGACGCCGTTGACCGTGAAGAACTTGCCGCCGAGCAGGACGTTGCGCCCGTCCGGCGTCAGCTCGATCGCCCGGACCACCTCGTCGGCGTTGGCGGTGAACGGCAGCAGGGACGCCTTGGTGCTCACGGCGGCGACCTTGTTCCTGGTCTGCCCGCCGACGCTGGTGAAGTCCCCGCCCAGATAGACGGTGTCGGCGGTGACGGCCAGGGCCCGCACGGGCGCCGTGACGGCGATCTTGAAGTCGTCGCGGGGGGTGCAGGTGGCGGTGTCGATCGCGGCGATGTTGCTCACCCCGACCCCGTTCACCGCGCCGAACTGGCCGCCCGCGTACAGCGTCTTCCCGTCCGGCGACAGGGCCAGGGCGCGGACGGTCGCGGTCCCGGAGGAGACCGTGAACGACAGCGAGCAGTCGGTGGGGGCCCCGGTCGCCGCGTCGAACGCGGCGAAGTTCACCGCGGGCCGTTCGCCGGCGCCGGGGGCGGCCGCGGGGGGCCGCAGCGTGGAGAAGGTGCCGCCGGCGTAGACGACGCCCCCTGCGGCGGCCATCGACCAGACGATGCCGTTGGTCTGCCAGGTGCTGAGCTCGTCCGCGGTGATGGTCACCGGCGGGGTCAGCGCGGCCGAGGGGGAGGTCCCCGCCGCGGTCGCGGACAGGGCTCCGGCGAGCAGGCCGAGAGCGGCGGCAGCGGCCCGTACCCGGCCGCGCCCCCCGCTTCTCCGCCCCGTACTTCCGTTCATCATTCAGCTCCGAAGGTGAGGACGAGCCGCGGCCGACGGGCCGCGCGTACTACTGCTCCGCCCGACCGGCCGCGGGCGTTCGGGCCCGCCGCCGGTCGGGGCGGACGAGGGGGGGGGGGGGGGGGGGGGGGACGCACACACGGGGCCCGGGGGGGGGGGGGGGGGGGGGGGGGGGGGGGGGGGGGGGGGGGGTTGGTGGGGAGGGGGGGGGGGGGGGGAGGGGGAAGG
>NZ_JBVJCD010000088.1:0-10049 GCF_055588985.1 Streptomyces sp. NPDC041970 | reverse complement strand
TTTCAAGACAACACACGCGCTCCCCCCCCCCCATCCCGTCCTTTACGTCTCCACCCCCAGTGGTGTGGGGGGCCCACCGGGGGGGCCCCCCCCCCCCCCCCCCGCAGCCGGCGCGGTCGGCTCGGCCGGACCTGCGGCCGAGCCGGCGGTCGCGCCGGTGGTGCTGCCCGGAACGGACGCGGCGAGCGCCGACCGGGAGTCGTGGGGGAGCGCGGGCCCGGCCGGGGCGGCGGGGAGCGGGCGGCTCAGGAGGGCCGCCGGGGCGCGCGGGCCCGGCCCGCTCATCTGTCCACCCGCACGGCGGCCCCGGTGAGCTGGTCGGACAACTGGCGGATGTCCGCGTCGACCATGATCCGGGCCAGCTCCCGCGCCTTCACCTCGGGCTTCCAGCCCAGCAGCTCCTCGGCCTTGGACGCGTCACCGATCAACGCGTCGACCTCGCTGGGGCGTTCGTACTTCGGGTCGTAGCGCACATGCTCGCGCCAGTCGAGGCCCGCGTGCTCGAAGGCGAACTCCAGGAAGTCCCGGACGCCGACCCCCTCGCCGGTGGCCACCACGTAGTCGTCGGGGGCGTCGCACTGGAGCATCCGCCACATGGCGTCCACGTACTCCGGGGCGTACCCCCAGTCCCGTACGGCGTCCAGGTTGCCCAGGTGCAGCCGGTCCTGGAGCCCGGCCTTGATCCGGGCGACGCCGCGGGTGATCTTCCGGGTCACGAAGGTCTCGCCCCGGCGCGGGGACTCGTGGTTGAACAGGATCCCGTTCACCGCGTACATGCCGTACGCCTCGCGGTAGTTGACCGTCGCCCAGTACGCGTACACCTTCGCCACGCTGTACGGGCTGCGCGGGTGGAAGGGGGTGTGCTCGTTCTGCGGGGGCGGGCTGGCGCCGAACATCTCGGAGGACGAGGCCTGGTAGATCCGGGTCTGGACGCCGCTGGCCCGCACCGCCTCCAGCAGCCGGACGGTGCCGAGCCCCGTGACGTCGCCGGTGTACAGCGGGGCGTCGAAGGAGACCCGGACATGCGACTGCGCACCCAGGTTGTAGACCTCGTCGGGCTGGATGTCGCGCAGCAGGTTCACCAGCGCCACCCCGTCGGACAGGTCCGCGTGGTGCAGGACGAACGAGCGCTCCGGCTCCTCGGGGCCCTGGTAGATGTGGTCGATCCGCTCGGTGTTGAAGCTCGACGACCGGCGTATGAGCCCGTGGACCGTATAGCCCTTGCCGAGCAGCAACTCCGCCAGATACGAACCGTCCTGTCCGGTCACTCCGGTGATGAGCGCGGTCTTCGCCACGATTCCCCCCTTCTCGGCGCTCGCCGCGATGGCGAACGGTTCACCGACATGTCGCCTTGCGGCCCTTCCGCGGCATGACGTCACCGCCGTGCCCCCCTGCTGGCACAATCCGAGCCATGACGACCCGACTCCCGTCCCCCTCCGGGGAATCCGACCGCCCGCTCCTGCGCCCCGGCTCCCGCGTGTTCGTCGCGGGCCACCGCGGCCTGGTCGGCTCGGCGGTGGCCCGCCGCCTCGCCGAGGAGGGCCACGAGGTGCTCAGCCGCGGCCGCGACCTCCTGGACCTGCGCGACGCCGCGCGGACCGAGGCGTACCTGCGGGAGGCCCGCCCGGACGCCGTCGTGCTGGCCGCCGCCAAGGTCGGCGGGATCATGGCCAACAGCACGTACCCGGTGCAGTTCCTGGAGGACAACCTGCGCATCCAGCTCAGCGTGATCGCCGGAGCGCACGCGGCCGGGGTGCGGCGACTGCTGTTCCTCGGCTCGTCCTGTATCTACCCTCGTCTCGCGCCCCAGCCCATCCGCGAGGACGCGCTGCTCACCGGGGAGTTGGAGCCCACCAACGAGGCGTACGCCCTGGCCAAGATCACCGGCATCGTCCAGATCCAGTCCTACCGGCGGCAGTACGGCGCCTCCTACATCAGCGCCATGCCCACCAATCTCTACGGGCCCGGCGACAACTTCGACCTGGAGACCTCGCACGTGCTGCCCGCCCTGATCCGCCGCTTCCACGAGGCGCGCCGCGACGGGGCGCCCGAGGTGACCCTGTGGGGATCCGGCAGCCCGCGCCGCGAGTTCCTCCACGTCGACGACCTCGCCGCCGCCTGCGTACGCCTGCTGGAGGCCTACGACGGGGAGGCGCCCGTCAACATCGGCTGCGGCGAGGACCTGACCATCCGCGAACTCGCTGCGACGGTAGCAGAGGTGACGGGTTATCAAGGTCGTATCAGGTGGGACGTCTCGAAACCCGACGGGACCCCCCGCAAACTGCTCGACGTGACCCGCCTCGCCGGCCTCGGCTTCACGCCGCGCGTCCCGCTGCGCGAGGGCATCGCCACCACCTACGCCTGGTGGCTCGGACAACTCCCCACCCCGGCCTGACCCGCCGCCGTCCGCACGGCGGCGCACCCGGACTCCTCGTCGCATCGTTCCGCCCTCAGTAGGCGCCGCGGCCGTCGGCGACGGCGCGCACCGTACGGGCGAGGAGTCCCACGTCCATGGCCACCGACCAGTTGTCGACGTACCAGAGGTCCAGCGACACCGCCTCCTGCCAGGACAGGTCCGAGCGCCCGCTCACCTGCCACAGGCCCGTCAGACCCGGCTTGACGGCGAGCCGGCGCGCTTCCCTCTCGTCGTAGCGGGAGGCCTCCTCGGGGAGCGGGGGGCGCGGGCCCACCAGGGACATGTGGCCCAGCAACACGTTGAACAACTGGGGCAGTTCGTCGACCGACGTCCTGCGCAGGGTCCGGCCGATCGGCGTCACGCGGGGATCGCTCCGGATCTTGAAGAGCGGGCCGTCGCTCTCGTTGGCCGCGGCGAGCCGCGCCTTGCGGTGCTCCGCGTCCGCCACCATCGTGCGGAACTTCCACAGGGTGAACGGCCGGTTGTGCCGGCCCTGGCGGATCTGCCGGTGGAAGGCCGGGCCCCGCGAGGAGAGCCGGACGCCCAGCGCCACCGCCAGGAGCAGCGGGGCCAGGAGCAGCAGCCCGAACAGCGCGCCCACCCGGTCCAGCACGGCCTTGGCCGCGGCCTGGGGGCCATGGCGCAGCGGCGGCGCGACGTGCAGCACGGTGAGCCCGGCGACGGTCGCGGGCCGGACCCGCTCCACCGCCACCCCGGACAGCTCCGAGAGCACGCACAGCGCCACGCCCCCGTCGTGCAGCCCCCAGCCGAGCCGCCGCAGCCGGTCACCGGTGAGCCGGGGGCCGGGGGCCACCAGCACCAGGTCCGCCGCGTGCGCGCCGACCGCGGCGAGGACCGTCGCCACGTCGTCGTCGGCGGGGCGCGGCGCCAGCCGCCCCGCCACGTGGACGCCGTCGTGCGCCGGTGCGGGGGACCCGACCGGGACCGCGGCGACCAGTTGGTACGAGTGGTCCGTACGGGAGTTGAGCAGCGCCGCCGTCCGGTCCACGCCGGCCGCCTCGCCCACCAGCAGCACCCGGCGGGCGGCCCGGTCGCCCCGTGCGGCGCGCGGCCACCGGCGCAGGCCCGCCACCGCGCCGGAGACCAGCGGCCCCGGCGCGAGGGCCGCGAGCGCGGCGGCCGGGTCCACCGGGCCGCCCGCCGCCGTGTGCAGCAGCGCCAGCACGCCGACGAGCAGCAGCCAGTCGCCGCCCGCGTCGCGCGCGCCGCCCGGTGCGCCCCGAGGGGGAGCGGCGTAACGCCCGCGCGCCGCGCGCAGCCCCGCCCAGACCAGGGCGGACACCGCGGTGACGGCCGCCGGGCGGGGCTGGCCGCCCGCCCACAGCAGCAGCCAGGCGGGCCCGGCCAGCCCGAGCAGGTCGGTCAGCGCGGTGAGGAGGGGGCCCCGCCGGTCCGGAGGCCGGCCGACCGGCTCGCGCTGGGCGGTCGGGCCCCTCCACAGTTGCTCCAGGGCCGCCGTACGATGCCGGGACGCGGCGGTGCGGGGGCGCGGCGCGCCCCGGAGCCCCGCCGGTCCGGATATGTCGGTTTCCGGTATCTTGACACGCCCCATGGACCCCCCAGTCACAGTCGCACCCCCGCAGACGGCGTGCGTCCGCCGATCCCGTGGAACGGCGGATGCGGCCCTGCCCGGTGCACGATATCCACACACGTGGCATTTCGCTGGAGTTCTCGTGAAGTTCAGACGGCTCGGTCCAGACGCCCACGATCCACCGGAAGTGTGCGAAGTCGCCTCGCCCGTATGGCTGCTGAGGATATGACGTATCCGCCGGGCGGTGTACCGCGCACCGCGTCAGCGCACGCCGTCGGGCCGGAACTGCACGCTGATGCGCGGTCCGACCGCACGGGCGGTCTTGGGGATCGCGTGCTCCCAGGTGCGCTGGCAACTGCCGCCCATCACGATCAGGTCGCCGTGGCCGAGGGGGCGGCGCACGGGGGCCGGCCCCGGACGGCGCGGCCGGAGCGCCAGGTGCCGGGGCGCGCCCAGGGAGACGATCGCCACCATGGTGTCCTGCGTGCCGCCCCGGCCGACGGTGTCGCCGTGCCAGGCGACCCCGTCCCGGCCGTCCCGGTAGAAGCACAGCCCCGCCGTCGTGAACGGCTCGCCCAGCTCGGCGGCGTAATGCCCGCTGAGCCGGGCGCGGGCGGCGTCGAGGGCGGGGTGCGGCAGGGGGTCGCGGCGGCCGTGGAAGGCCAGCAGCCGGGGGACGTCCACCACGCGCTCGTACATGACCCGCTGCTCGGCCCGCCAGTCCACCTCGCGCACCAGCGTCTCGAACAGCGCGTCCGCCCCCGAGAGCCACTGCGGAAGCACGTCGATCCAGGCCCCGTGGCCCAGCTCGGTGCGCCGCAGCCCGCTCAGCGGCCGGGTGTCGATCTCGGTCTCCTGGTCGAAAAGCGAGGTTTGGAGGTGTACGCCCATGGGATGAGCCTAACGCTATTCGAGCATGTGTGCGATTAGCGGGGGTGCCGCTCCCGGAGCGGGGGCGTGAGGGGTGGGGCCACGCGCCGCGGGGCGGGGCGGCGGCGGCCCGGCCGGGCCGGGTCGCCGCGTGCGACCCGGCCGGCTCCACCGGCCCTGCCGGGAGCGAACCGCTGCGGCCGGTCACGCCCGCCCGGCCGCCTACTGGCCCTGCCGACCGCGCGTCAGGTTCTCCTCCGCGAAGGCCACCGCGTCGGCCAGGGCCTTGGTGGCGGCGGGGAGGCGGCCGGCGAAGAAGTGCCAGACGTGCGCCATGCCGGGGGCCACGTCCAGGCGGGTGGCCACGGCGCTCTCCGCCAGCTGGGACGCCAGCCGGACGGCGTCGCTCAGCATGACCTCCCGCTCCCCGATCTGGATGAGCACGGGCGGCAGCCCGCGGGTGTCGGCGAAGACGGGGGACGCCAGCGGGTGGCCGGGCTCGGTTCCGGCGAGGAAGGACTCGGCCGCCATGTCCAGCCCGGCGCGGTTGACGGAGGGGTCGATGCCGTCCCGCGTGGTCATCGAGGCTCCCGTGTGCTCCAGGTTGGCCCAGGGGGAGAAGGCGATCGACGCGGCCGGCATCGGCAGCCCCCGGTCCCGCGCGGCGACCAGGACGCTGACCGCCATCGCGCCGCCGGCCGAGTCGCCCGCCACCACGATGTCCGCGGCGTCCACCCCCTGGTCCAGCAGCCACTGGTACGCGGCCACCCCGTCGTCGATCGCGGCCGGGAAGGGGGCCTCGGGGGCGAGCCGGTAGTCCGGCACCAGGGCCTTCGCCCGCAGATCCCGCGCGAACGCGCCGACCAGCCCGTGGTACCCCCTGGGGCTTCCCACCAGGTAGGCGCCCCCGTGCAGGTAGAGCAGGACCCGGCCCGGCACCACGTCCTGCGGGGTGACCCACTGCGCGGCCACGCCCGCGGCGTCCACGTCCTCGAAGGCCACGCCCTCGGGGGCGGGGAAGTTCTCCTGCAGGAACCCCACGTAGTCCTCCCGGAACGCGACCAGGGAGCCCGTGGCCTCCAGCTCCTCGAAGACGAGACCGGTGCGCGCGCCCCACTCCTGGTAGAACCGCTCCACGACCTGCTCCACGCCGGTGACGGACATGCTGTGCTCCTCACGCTTGATGGCGACCGTTTTCGGCCACGCGGAGCACCGTAAAAGACTCACATCAATGTGAAGGTCAAGTCGGCCCGGCTCACGCCTCCACGCCCTGCTTCCTGAGGTAGCCGCGGATGGCGTCCCGGTTCTCCTCGAGGCAGGCGATCCGGCGCTCCATCGCCTCCAGTTCGGCCACCAGGGCGCTCAGGAGATCCGGGTTGGTGAGCGTGTCGCCGGGCCCGTCGGGGCACGGCAGGACGTCGCGGATGACCCTGGTGGGCAGGCCGGAGGCGAGCAGGTCCCGAATCCGCAGCACCTTGCGCACGGACCGCTCGGGGTAGTCGCGGTAACCGTTGGGCCGCCGTTCCGGATGGAGCAGGTCCTGCTCCTCGTAGTACCGCAGCAGACGGGGCGCCACGCCCGTGCGCCGCGACAGCTCGCCGATCCTCATGCCTGTACCGCTCCTCCGCGTCCGGGGGCGCCTCCACGACCCGCTACGAGACCGCAAGCCTAGTTCCGGCCGTCCCGCCCTCACCACGAGCCCCGTGCGGACCGTCCTCCTCCGTCAACCGGAGGAGGACGGGGAGACGAGGCGGCCGTCCCGCAGGACGTGACGGACGCGGCCGGTCGCCGTGATGTCCTGGAAGGGGTCGCCCTCGACGGCGACGAGGTCCGCTCGCGCGCCGGGCGCGACGACCCCCAGGTCCGGGCGTTCGAGCAGGGCGGCCGCGGTGCTGGTCGCGGAGCGCAGGGCGCGCAGGGGGGAGAGGCCGTGGGCGACGAGGGTGGGGAACTCCCGCCAGCTCTCGGCGTGGGGGAACAGCCCGGCGTCGGTTCCGAAGGCCACGGTGACACCGGTCCGGGCGGGCCGCCGCAGTCCTTCGCGCAGCCGCTCGGCATGGGCGCGGTACGTGCGGCGCGTCGAGGCGGTGGTGCTGCCCCAGAAGGAGTCGTCGTCGAGCCGGTCGAGGAAGTAGGTCTGTGCGTACTGGGCGGGCACCAGGTAGGTCCCCGCCTCCTCCATGACCTGGTACGTGCTGGTGGTGGCGAAGCAGCCGTGCTCCACGCTGCGGACTCCGGCGGTGACGGCCCGCCGCACGGCCCGGTCGCTCAGGGCGTGGGCGGCGCAGGGCAGCCCCAGGTCGTCCGCGGTCGCCACGATGGTCCGCATCTCCGCCTGCGCGTAGGAGGTGCTGCCGGGCCGGTCGACCGCGGAGGTGAACCCGCCGCCGGCCGTGAACGCGATCCAGTCCGCTCCGGCTCTGACCTGGTCCCGCACCGCGCGGCGCAGCTCGTCCTCCCCCTGGGCGAGGGTCCCGATCGGGCGCCCGTAGCGCTGCGCGAGGTCGGGGTCCTTGTCCTCGTGCCCGCCGGGCGAGGACAGGGTGTTCGGCGCCGCGACGACGCGGGGCCCTTCGACCAGCCCGTCCTCCACGGCCCGGCGCAGCGAGGTGTTGAGGGGCAGGTGGGCGCTGCCCAGGTCCCGCACCGTGGTGAAGCCCCGGCGCAGGAGCGTGCGCAGGGCGGGGACGGCGGTGAGGGTCTGGTAGGCCGCCGACTCCTTCTCGGCCGCTCGGTCCAGGAGGTGGACGTGGCAGTCGATGAAGCCGGGCATGAGGGTGCAGCCGGGCATGTCCACGGTGTCCGCCCGGTCGCCGGCGGTGAGGCCGGGGCCCGTCTCCACGATCCGGCCGTCCCGCACGAGGACGCGCCCTCCGCCGACGGGGCCGTCGGCGACCCCGTCCCAGACGCGGTCGGGCCGGAGCAGGAGGTCCCGCCCGCGTGGTGTGTGCATGGTTCCTCCGGGGGTCCGGCGGGGGTGGACGCGGTCAGCGGGCGCAGCCCCGTACGGGGGTGGCGGTCACGGCACGGCGAGCGGGTGGTACCGGGGGTCGTCCCACACGTCGCCCGGTCCGGGGTTGCCCGGAGTCGGCCGGGCCCCGAGCTGGCGCAGCACGCCCCAGGCCGCGTTGAGTCCCGAGCCCAGGGCGTGGTCGAGCCATCCCGGAGACCACGAGGTGTCGTCGCCGGCCAGGAACAGGGCGTTGGGAGGCTCGCCCGGCACGGCCGGCGAGCCGGTGAAGTCCTTCATGAAATGCGAGAAGAGGTCGTGCTGGTAGGCGTGGTCGCCCGGCCAGGACAACCGGCAGAGCCCCTTGAAGTTCTTCCTGTTCTCCCAGGACACCGTGACGGCCCGGTCCGCGGCCGCGTGGGCGTACAGTGCCGGCGCCGCCTCGGGGTGGATGTCGGCGAGGTCGCGGACGAACAGGGCGACCCGTTCGTCCAGGTCGCACGGGGCTATCTTCATCGCGTCCTGCGCCCAGGTGAAGCTGAGGTCCAGTACGGCCCGCCGGCCGCCGGGGCCGTGGGCGGGGCCGTAGTCCACGGTGTACGCGGCACGCGGCAGCCGGTCGGTGACGGTGACGCCGTCCAGCGACGTGCCCTCCCAGAACGGCTGCTCGCTGACGAGCGCGGTCTTGGCGGACTGGAAGTAGTGCAGCCGGCGTACGGCCCGCCACAGCCGCGGCCCCAGGACGGGGACCTCCGCGTCGGTGGAGCACAGCCGCACCCCGGTCTCCAGCAACCGCAGTTGCGGGGTGAAGACGGCCGCGGCGAAGCGTTCGCCGCGGCCGGCCTCGTCGTGCACCACCACGCCCCCGGCGGCGGTCGGCGCGACGTCGAGCCTGCGCACGGCGGGCCGCGGGGCGCCGTCGTTCAGGGCCTCCAGGCTGCGCCGGGGGCCCTGGGCGGTGTCGGCGCGGTGGGTCCAGAACCCCTCGGCGAGGCGGCTGATGCCCTGCGGGGCGTACATCTGGGTGCCGCCCTCGGTGCACAGCAGCAGGCGCAGGATCTCCACGACGCTGATGTCGAAGAAGGAGTCCCACGCCGCGGGCCCCACCCCGGCGGTGCCCAGGACGCGGGCCTGTCCGTGGGAGAGGCCCACGCCTTCGGGGGAGCGCAGGAACCGGTAGAACGACCACGGCTCGAAGCGCGCGACCACGCCGCGCCAGCGGCGGCGCACAGCGGTCAGGTCGCGGGCGGCGACGTCCCGCTGGAGCTGGAAGAAGCCGATCCGGGCGAGCGCCTCCTGCCAGCGGGTGTGCGCGGTCGCGAAACCGGGGTGGAGGGGGTAGAGGTCGGTGATGCTCCGGGCGGGGTACTGCCGACCGTCCACGTCCAGGACCGTCACCGGAGTGGTCTCGGGCGCGTAGTTCTCACGGAAGGGCGCGAGCCGGACTCCGAAGGTCCGCGCGTACTGGTTCAGCAGGGCGGCGGAGTCGGGGAAGCGCATACAGCCCAGTTCGACGACGGCGCTGTCCGCCTCGTCCAGGCGCCGGCTGTCCATGCGCCCGCCCAGGCGGCGCCCTCCGGGTCCGTCCGCGCTCAGCTCGGCCTCGTACAGGACGGGATGGCATCCCGCCCTCATCAGTTCGTAGGCGGCCGCCAAGCCGCTGCCGCCGGCCCCGATGACGGCGACCCGCGCGCCCTGCGCGGACGCGGGGAGCCGTCCGGCGCGCCGGTCGCCGGCGACGAAGGCGGCGTAGTCGAAGGGGAAGTCGACCTGAAGGTCCGTGGCCGGGGGAGTCTTCTCGCTCATCGGGGTCTCCGGGGGAGGGAAGCGGGTGGGGCCCATGTGTGGACGGGGGTCTCGTGCTCCGCCAGCCGGGCGTAGCGCTCGGTCAGCTCGCCCAGCACGGAGGGGCGGCGGGCCGGGGCGGCGTCGTCCTGGCGGCCCGCTCCGGCAGGCGGGTCGGGCCGGCCGAGCAGGGCGTCCAGCGTCTGCCGCTGCCACCACGCTCCCGTCCGGCCCGTCGCCACGCGCCGGTCCAGCAGGTGCAGGAGCGTGTCCGCCTCGTCGGCGGCCACCCCGGCCAGCCGCAGGCCGGCTCGGGCCCGCGGCAGGAGCTGCCGGATCAGGGCGGCCGCCTGGTGCGGGCGCCCGGCCGCGGGGGGGCGGGGAGGGGCACACAAATCGCAACCTCGGACGCTTCGGGGGGCTCCGCGGAAGGTCTCCTTTTTGCGTGGGAACAACAAACAACACCCCACACAGTG
>NZ_JBVJCD010000087.1:3235-18955 GCF_055588985.1 Streptomyces sp. NPDC041970 | reverse complement strand
GGTCACCCCCTCTTTTGGTGTGGAGGACAAAAGGGTGTGGTTCTCCCCTCGGTTTTGGGGACGGGGAGGAAGTCTTTGGATCTGGGGCGACGGCCCCCCCCCCCCCCCCCCCCCCCCGCCCCCGGCGGCCCTCCCGCGCACCGCGCACCGCGCGCGGCACGCGGAGGGGCCGCCGGGGGCGCCCGGACAGCCCGCCGGGCGGACTCGGAGTCACGAGCCCGCCCGGCGGCCGAGGACATGGGAGCGGCCGCACGGCCACCGATGCGCCGGGGTCAGCGGCGCCGCCGCCCCTGGCCGAACTCGCCGTCGTCCTTCCCGGCGGCCGCGTCCTCGCCGTCCGCGTAGTCGATCCTCTCCTTGCGGACCTCGGCGGAGACCTCCTTCTGCTCGGTGACCCGTTCGGTCTCCAGCCGGACCCGCTCCACCGGCACGGCCTCCTTGCGCACGGTCGCGCGCTCGGCGTGCAGCGTGACCTCCACGTCCTGATCGCGGAAGTCCGAGGTCCCGGCGGACCTCTCACCGGGCTGAAGCGGTTCGCGGACCACGCGGACCTCCTCGTGGGAGACCGGCACGGTCCGGGAGACCTCCTCGGTCACGACGTACTTGTGCAGCCGCGCCCGACCGCTCTCGTACTCCTCCGTGCCGATGTGGACCTGCTCCTCGGAGCGGATCATCTCGCCCTTCCCGCTCACGTCGGCCCCGCGGGACGCACCGGCGCCCGCCATCGGACGCGCCCCGGCGGAGGCGTCCGCGCCGCGCCCGCCCGCTCCCGCGGCGGCCTGGCCGGCGCCCATCGTGCCGGTCCCGGCCGCGGTCGGCGCGCCCGTGCCGCCCGACCGGTCGCCCGCGAGATTGCCGGACTTGCGGGTCAGCCCGTAGTGCCGGTACAGCTCCTCCTCCTCGGCGACGGAGAGGTGGGCGTCCGCGTCCACCCGCGGGGCGTCCTTGACGCGCTCCTTGGGGTGGGCGACGTGCAGGTCGGAGCCGACCCGACGGGCCCCGGCGAGCGGTACGAAGCTCTCCTTCATCCCGAACAGGCCGGTCTTGACCGTCACCCAGTCGGGCTTGCCGGTGTCGTCGTCGACGTACACCCGGCCCACGCTGCCGACCTTCTCGCCTTCGTTGTCGTACACGGTCAGACCGTCGAGCTCTCCGGAATCCGTGAAACCGTCAGCGGCACCCATGACCGATCCCTCCTCGCTCGGGCACGCCCTGTGGGTGGCTCCACCAGGTGTGGCGCGTCCGGATTCCATCGCGCCTCACCCTCATGGGCGCTGCAACCGCCCACCCGCCCGGCCCCCGGCTCCCGGAAGCCCGGCACGCGGCCCCGAGCGCGGTCGGGGGCCCCGTCCGGCCGTCGCGGGCGAGCCCGCGAACATTAGGCCGATCGGGTGAACGGGGCGGGTCCGCGTAGGATCGGTCGACCACGGCGGCCCCAGGGAAGCCGCCCATCGAGCCACCAGGGGTGCGCCATCCGCTCCGTACGCGTCGACCTGCCCGCGCAACGCGGCGAGCTGCGCCGGCGGCAGGAGGACGGGCGCCGCCTCCACCACCTCGTGTGGCGGCTGGGCCCCGGCGTGCGGGTCTGCGGCAGCGCGGTCCTCGGCGGCGGCCTCGGCCCCCGGACGTGGATCCTCAACGCGCAGGTCCCCGGCGGCTACCCCCGCCTCGACCCGGACCGGCACCTCGCCGAGATCGCCGCCGCCGAAGGGCTGACCGGCCCCGGCGCGGGACTCATGACCGCCGCCGACGTCCGGGCGTACGCGACCGGCAGCGACGGCGGCGTCACCGCGACCGCCACCAGCGGCCTGGGCGTACGGGGCTGGGCGGCGGCCCCCGACATCGGAGGCGCGCCGCACGGCCCCGGCACCGTCAACATCGTCGTCACGGTCCCCTTCCCGCTCTCCGACGCCGCCCTGGTCAACGCCGTCGCCACCGCCACCGAGGCCAAGGTGCAGGCGCTCCTGGACGCCGGGTTCGACTGCTCGGGCACCCCCACCGACGCGGTCTGCGTCGCCGCCCCCGAACCGGGCCCCGACGGCGGCGACCCCTTCGCCGGACCCCGCTCGACCTGGGGCTCGCGCATCGCCCGCGCGGTCCACACCGCCGTCCTGGCGAGCGCCCGCGCGGAGCGCTGACGGGGGACGGCGCGCCCTCACACGGGCCGGGAGGGCCCGCGCGGCGCCGGGAGCCGGGGGGCGGGGGCCGGCGGCAGCACCTCCCGTACGAGCGCGCCCACCTGGTCCGTCTCCACGAGGAAGCCGTCGTGCCCGCAGGGCGAGGCGATGGTGCGCACCCCGTCGGCCCCCGGCAGCAGCGCCGCCAGCCGCTCCTGCTGCTCCGGCGGGTACAGCCGGTCCGAGTCGACGCCCGCGACGAGGGCGGGCAGCTCCGCCCGGCGCAGGGCACGGGCGGTCCCGCCCCTGCCCCGGCCCACGTCGTGCCCGTTCATCGCCCCGGTGAGCGTCACGTAGCTGCCCGCGTCGAACCGGCGCACCAGCTTGTCCGCGTGGTGGTCGAGGTAGGACTCCACCCGGTAGCGCCCGCCCCGATCCGGCCGCTCGCCGGGCTGCGGCTCCGCGCCGAAGCGGGCGTCCAGCTCCGGCGCGCTGCGGTAGGTGATGTGGGCGATGCGGCGCGCCAGCCCGAGGCCCGTGTGCGGGCCGCCGCCCGGCGGCGCGCCGTGGTAGTCGCCGCCGCGCCAGCCGGGGTCGGACCGGATCGCGGCGATCTGCGCCGAGCCCCACGCGATCTGCTCGGCCGACGAGGCGGCCGGAGCCGCCAGCACCAGCAGGGACCCGGTGCGCTCGGGCCTGCTCACCGCCCACTCCAGGGCCCGCATCCCGCCCATCGACCCGCCGACGACGGCGGCCCACCGGTCGACGCCCAGCGCGTCGGCCAGCGCCGCCTCGGCCGCGACCTGGTCGCGCACGCTCAGGTACGGGAAGCGGGAGCCCCAGGCCGTGCCGTCCGGGCTCCGCGAGGAGGGGCCGGTGCTGCCCCGGCAGCCGCCCAGCACGTTGGGGGCGACGACGAACCAGCGGTCGGTGTCGAGCGCCCGGCCGGGGCCGATCAGCGGGTCCCACCAGCCCGGCGTCGGATGGCCGGGCCCGGCGGGGCCGGCCGCGTGGCTGTCGCCCGTCAGCGCGTGCAGGACGAGCACGGCGTTGGACCCGTCCGGCGCCCGCCGCCCCCAGGTCTCGTACGCGATGCGCACCCCCGGCAGCCGGACGCCGGACTCCAGGGGCAGCGGGTCCGCGAGCGCCGCCCAGCGGAGGCGGCCGGGCGGGTCCCCCTCCCGCCGGCCGCCGGAGGCCGGCGGGAGGGGGTGTGCGCGGTGCGCGGCCGTCCGGTTCAGGACGCCGCCTTCGCGGCCCGGAACCCCGCTTCGAGGTCGGCCTTGAGGTCCTCCGCGTTCTCCAGCCCCACCGACAGCCGCACGAGCCCCGGCGTCGCGCCGGTGGCGGTCAGCTCCTCCTCGGAGAGCTGGCTGTGCGTCGTCGAGGCCGGGTGGATGATCAGGCTCCGTACGTCGCCGATGTTGGCGAGATGGCTGAAGAGCTCGACGCCGTCGACGAACCGCCGGCCGTCCTCCAGCCCGCCCCGCAGCTCGAACGAGAGCACGGCGCCGGCGCCGCGCGGCAGGTAGCGCCGGGCCGCCTCGTACCAGCGGCTCGACTCCAGGCCCGCGTAGTGCACGGCGGCGACCTCGTCGCGCCCCTCCAGCCAGCGGGCCAGCTCCAGCGCGTTGGAGGTGTGCCGCTCCAGTCGGAGGCTGAGCGTCTCGATGCCCTGGAGCAGCAGGAACGCGGAGTGCGGGGAGAGCGCCGGGCCCAGGTCGCGCAGCAGTTGGACGCGGAGCTTCACCGCGAACGCGCTCGGGCCGAGGTCCGGCCAGTAGCGCAGCCCGTGGTAGCTCGGGTCGGGCTCGTGGAAGCCGGGGAAGCGCTCGGCGTGCGCGCCGAAGTCGAACGTGCCCGCGTCCACCACCACGCCGCCGATGGTGGTGCCGTGTCCGCCGAGGAACTTCGTCGCGGAGTGCACCACGATGTCCGCGCCGTGCTCGACGGGCCGCAGCAGGAAGGGCGTCGGCACGGTGTTGTCGACGATCAGCGGCACCCCGGCCTCGTGCGCGGCGTCCGCCACGGCCCGGACGTCCAGCACGTCGCCGCGCGGGTTGCCGAGCGTCTCGGCGAAGAACGCCTTCGTCTCGGGCCGGACGGCCGCCCGCCACGCGTCGGGGTCCTCCGGGTCCTCGACGAACGTCACCTCGACGCCGAAACGGGGCAGCGTGTGGCGGAAGAGGTTGTACGTCCCGCCGTACAGGGACGGGGAGGAGACGATGTGGTCCCCGGCGCCGGCCAGCGTCAGGATCGCCAGGGTCTCGGCGGCCTGCCCGGATGCCACCGCGACGGCGGCGACCCCGCCCTCCAGGGCGGCGACGCGCTGCTCCAGGACGTCCTGGGTGGGGTTGTGGATCCGGGTGTAGATGTTGCCGGGCTCGGTCAGCGCGAACACGTCGGCGGCGTGCCGGGTGTCGCGGAAGACGAAGGAGGACGACTGGTAGATCGGCACCGCGCGGGCGCCGGTCGTCGGGTCGGGGGCCGCGCCGGAGTGGATCTGCTTCGTCTCGAACGACCAGGCCGCGCCCGGCTCCTGGCGCTCCTGGTCCTCGGGGGTGTGGCCGGCGGTGACGGCGTCGAGGGGCTGGCTCATGGGATTCCTCGCCTGGTGCGGTGACGGTCTGGATACGGACCGTAGAGCGCGCCGGACCGTCCCGGAAGCGTCCGGTCCGTCCCGCCAGGAACCCGCAACGGCGGGTCACGGGGCGCAACACGGCCGCAACGAGGACGCCTCGCCGCCGGCGGAGCGACCACGCGCGGCCTCCCGTGACACCACAGCGCCCGTAGGGCCGCGAGGGGCCGTACGGGCGCTGTGGTCCGCCGCTCGGAGCACGGACCGGACCGGGGGGCGGGGTCCGGTGCGTGCGGACGCGAGGCGGAGCGGCTGTGGTGCCGGGGACGCGCGCGCCGGGCCCCGTGGGCCCGGCGTGGGCCGACCGAGGGTCCCCGGCCCCGGCCGGGTCGGTCCGGCGTCGGTCACTCCTGGACGAGCATCCCGCTGCGCAGCCGGTCCAACATGCGGCTCAGCAGCCGGGAGACGTGCATCTGCGAGATCCCCAGCTCCGCGCCGATCTGCGCCTGGGTCATCTCCTGGCCGAAGCGCATGTCGATGATGCGGCGCTCGCGGTCGTCCAGTTCGCCCAGCAGCGGGGCGAGGGCGTGGAGGTTCTCGACGGCCTCCATCGCGGGGTCCGGCTCGCCCAGCACGTCGGCGAAGGTCCGCCCCGCCGTCTGCTGGGTCCCGGCCTCGGTGGTGTCGGTGGGCATGTCCAGGGAGCCCGCCGTGTAGCCGTTGGAGGCGACGATGCCCTCGGTGACCTCGGACTCCTCGATCCCCAGGTACTCCGCCAGCTCCCGCACGGTGGGATCCCGGTCGAGGTCGGCCGCCAGGATCTCCTTCGCCTTGGCGAGGTCGACCCGCAGCTCCTGGAGGCGGCGGGGCACGTGGACCGCCCAGCTGGTGTCACGGAAGAAGCGCTTGATCTCCCCGACGATGTACGGCACGGCGAACGACGTGAACTCGACCTCGCGCGACAGGTCGAACCGGTCGATCGCCTTGATCAGCCCGATCGTCCCGACCTGGATGATGTCCTCCATGTCGCCGCTGCCCCGGTTGCGGAAGCGGTTGGCGGCGAACCGCACGAGCGAGAGGTTCATCTCGATCAGCGTGTTGCGCGCGTACTGGTAGGCGTGCGTGCCCTCCTCCAGGACCTGGAGGCGGTCGAAGAAGAGGCGCGAGAGCCGGCGCGCGTCCATCGGGGCGACCTTCCCGGCATCCTCGATCCACGGAAGCTCCTCCGTGGCGCCCGCCCGCGCCGTCCCGGTCATCTGCGCACTGTTCATCGTCATTCGACACGCTCCCCTGCTCGTAGGCCGTGAGGTCTACTCGCCTGCCCCGAGGTTCGGCTCCCATGCCTGTGCGATCAGGTCGATCCGGTCACAGGTAACGAGAGGGCCGGAAAGGGACGCCGTCCGGCCCTGAAGCGGCGTCACGAACGGGCCGGGTCCGACAGGGACCGCAGAACCGCCCCACCGGTACGGGGGAGCCCGGTGGGGCGGTCGCCACCAGAGTGCCACAGGCGGGGGGCGGTTGGGACCGGAGCGGCGCGTATTGGTCTACGGATGAGTCGAATTCGCCGCCGCCCGAGTGCGGGCGCCCCGCCGACCCGCGCCGTCCGGCCCCGTCGTGCTACGGCCCTGTGAACAACAGGGGCGCCGCGGAATACGGCACGGGCGCACGGCCTTGCGTCGATGGCGGGCCCGGCGCAGGGCCCGCCGCCGAGCAGGCGCGAGAGAGGCGAGAGGGACCGGGATGACGAGGGAGCACACGGACGAGGCGTCGTACGGCACGGCGCGCGCGGAGACGGACAGCGGCGCGGGCGGGCCCGCGAGCACCGCCGCGCCCGCCTTCCGCCCGGCGGCCCGGCCCCGGACCGAGGCGCCGGGGCCCCCGGCCCGCCCGCACCGGCCCCATCCGCTGGACAACCCGGCCCGCTCCTCGCTCACCGGCCCGCACGCCCGGTTCGCCGAGCGCCGCGGCCGCGTCCTGCGCTACCCCGTCGACGTCACCCCCTGGCTCGCGCTGCCCGACGCCCCCGACGCGCGGGACTGGGCCGACGTCGCGGCGCTCGCCGGAAGCGGCGGCTCCATCACCCTGACGGCCTTCCGGGAGCCGCCGCCGGAGGACTGGGAGATCGTCTTCCGCGCCGAGGGCGTCCAGATGGTCGACGCGGGGGTCGCCGCGGCCCCCGACCCGGAAGCGGTGCGGCTGGGCCCGGCGGACGTGCCGGAGATGCTGGACCTGGTGGCGCGCACCCGCCCCGGCCCGTTCCTGCCGCGCACCGTCGAGCTGGGCGTCTACCTGGGCGTCCGGCGCGGCGGGGCCCTGGTGGCGATGGCGGGGGAGCGGCTGCACCCGCCCGGCTGGACCGAGATCAGCGGCGTCTGCACCGACCCGTCGGTGCGGGGGCAGGGGCTGGCCGGCCGGTTGGTGCTGGCCGTCGCCCACGGGATCAGGGAGCGCGGCGAGACCCCGTTCCTGCACGCGTCGGCCTCCAACACCGGGGCGATCCGGCTCTACGAGTCGCTGGGCTTCCGGCTCCGCCGGCGTACGGAGTTCCTCTCCGCCCTCGTCCCCGCCGCGCCCCGCGCCGCCTCGCCCGCACCGGGCTGACCGGGCCGGGGCCCGCGGCCCGGACGGGACCTTCGGCGCGCCGCCGGGGCCCTCCGCCCCTGTGCGCCGGAGCCCGGTTCCCGGTCCACTGGTAGGGACCGGTCGCACCCGCGGGCGGTGCCGAGGACCACCGGGAGGACGGACCGTGCCCATGGGGAAGCTGCGCGCGGCTCACAGGCAGCGGGCCGCGCGGAATCGCCACAGGGCTCTGGCCAGCACGGACCCCGCCATCGCCGCGGCGACGGCGAGCCGGATCAGTGACTGGGCGCTGCTCGGCGGGCTGACGGCCCTGACCACGCTGGTCGTGCTCCTCGACGTCACGACCGGCCATGACCTGCGGATCGTCCCGCTGCTCGTCGTGGTGCCCGCCCTGGCCTCCGTCTTCTGCACCGTCCGGCAGACGGCCTGGGTCGCCGTGTGGATCACCACGGTCGTCGTCGGCTTCCGGGCCGGGGCGGACGGCTCCTTCTGGGACTTCGTCTTCGGCATCGGCTTCGCCGTGCTCGCCTGCGTCCTCGGGGTCGCCGCCTGCGCGGCCCGCATCCGGCACGCCACCGAACGGGCGAAACTGCGCTCGACCGCCGTGGCCCTGCAGCGCCAGATCCTGCGCCCGCTGCCCGTGGTGACCGACCACATCTCCGCGCACGGGCTCTACGAGCCGATCGAGGAGGACCGCTTCGTCGGCGGCGACGTCTACGAGGTCGTCGAGTCGCCCCACGGGACCCGAGTGATCATCGGGGACGTCCAGGGCAAGGGGCTCGCGGCCATCGGCGTCGGCTTCGCGGCGATCGCCGCGTTCCGCCAGGCGGCGATCCGCGAGGCCACGCTCGCCGGCGTGGTGGAGGCCCTGGAGGACGCCGTCGTCCGGCACAACGCCTTCTCCGCCCAGACCGGCGACACCGAGCGCTTCGTGACCGCGCTGGTGCTCGGGTTCGACCGGGACGGCCGGGTGGAGGCGGTCAACTGCGGCCACCTGCCGCCGAGGCTGCTCCACGAGGGCCGCGTCTCGGTGGTCCCCCTCCACCGGACGTACGTGCCCCTCGGCCTCGCCGGGCTCAGCGGGGAGACCCGTACGGCAGAGTCGTTCCCCTTCCCGCCCGGCGCGACGCTCCTCGTCGTCACCGACGGGGTGACCGAGGCCCGCGACGCCGCCGGGGCCTTCTACGCCCTGGACGAGCGCGCCGCGCCGTGGGCCGGGCACGAGCCGGGCGACCTGCTCGACGCGCTCCAGGCCGACCTGGCGGTCTTCACCGAGGGCGTCCGGCGCGACGACGTCGCCGCCCTCGCCCTGCGCCGCGCGCCCGAGGTCTGAGGCGCCTGCCCGTCGGAGGGCGCCCCCCGCCGATGTCCCCGTGGGACTCGTGTCGCGCGGGGACATTTATGGGTGTACGGTGCACGTATGTGCCCGGAACGGACGATCCCGGAACGGCGCGGCCGCAAGGCCCGCCGCACCCGCGACACCCTGGCGCGGGCCGCGTTCGAGCTGGTGCTCGACCGGGGCCTGCGGAACGTGACGGTCGAGGAGATCGCGGCGGCCGCCGACGTCGACCGCCGTACGTTCAGCCGCTACTTCACCGGCAAGGAGGCGGCCGCCCTCGACTCCCTGCGCGGCGACGCCGACCGCATCAACGCGGCCCTGCGCGCGCGACCGGCGTCGGAGCCCCCGCTCCTCGCCTACCGGCGGGCCGTCCTCGACTGGCTCGGCGACCCGGCGGCGCAGCCCTGGCACCGCCGCCCCCGGATCTTCGACCTCCTGGTCGTCGCCGAGGAGGAGCCGACCCTGTACGCGGCCTTCCACCACATCCGGGCGGACGCCCAGGAGGACTCGGTCGCCATCGTCGCGGACCGACTCGGCGTCGATCCCCGGCGGGACATCCGGCCCGCCGTGACCGTCGCCGCGGGGGCGGGGGCCCTGCTCGCCGCCCAGGCCGCCTGGGTGCGCGGGGGCCGCCCCGACGCCCTCCCCGAGCTGGTCACCGAGGCGTTCGACGCCCTCGGCGCCGACCTGCTCGGCGTCCGCGCCCCGGCCGGGGTCCCGGAGCAGCACACCCCCGCCGACAGCACCACCAGCACCACCAGCACCCCGGAAGAGGAGAGGACACCATGAGCACTGCCCAGACCCCCACCCCCGAGGCCGAGTTCGCCGGCCGCACCGCCCTCGTCACCGGCGGCGCCTCCGGCATCGGACTCGCCCTCGCCCGGCGGCTGGCCGCCGGCGGCGCGGCCGTCGTCGTCGCCGACTACGACGAGGAGAACGCCCGCAAGGCCGTGACCGAGCTGGAGGGCGCCGGCGCACGGGCCGCCGCCGTCGCGATGGACGTCACCGACCCGGCCTCCGTCGAGGCGGGCGTGCGGTTCGCCGCGGACACCTTCGGCGCCCTCCACCTGGCCGTGAACAACGCCGGGGTCGCGGGCCCCACCAGCCCCATCGGGGAGTACCCGATCGACGGCTGGAACCGCGTCGTCGCCACCAACCTCAGCGGCGTCTTCCACTCGATGCGCTACGAACTCCCCGCCATCCTCGCCGCGGGCGGCGGCGCCATCGTCAACATGTCCTCCATCCTGGGCACCAACGGCTTCGCCGGCTCGGCCGCCTACGTCGCGGCCAAGCACGGCGTCGTCGGCCTCACCAAGACCGCCGCCCTCGAGTACGCCGCGCACAACGTCCGGATCAACGCGGTCGGCCCCGGCTTCATCGACACCCCGCTGCTGCGCGACGCGGACCCCCAGGCCCGCGAGCACCTCATCTCCCTGCACCCGGCCGGCCGCCTCGGCACCGCCGAGGAGGTCGCCGAACTCACCGCGTTCCTCCTCTCCGACCGGGCCTCCTTCGTCAACGGCAGCTACCACCTGGTGGACGGCGGCTACTCCGCCCCGTGACCCCCGAGTGGCGGGCCGGGGCGGCGGGGGCGACAAAGAGAACAGGAACAAGCGAGGAGATCCGATGAGAGCCGTCCAGTACCGCGCCGTCGGCGCGGCCCCCGAGGTCGTCACCGTCCCGGACCCCGAGCCCGGCCCCGGACAGGTCATGCTCAAGGTGACCGCCGCCGGCGTCTGCCACTCCGACTTCGCGGTCATGAGCCTGCCCGCCGACCAGATCTCCTTCCCGCTGCCCCTCACCCTGGGCCACGAGGGCGTCGGCACGGTCGCCGCCCTCGGCGACGGCGTCGACCACCTCACGGTCGGCGACTCGGTCGCGGTGTACGGGCCCTGGGGCTGCGGCGCCTGCGTCAACTGCGCCGAGGGCAAGGAGAACTACTGCCCGCGCGCCGCGGAGCTGGGCATCATGCCGCCCGGCCTCGGTGCGCCCGGCGCGATGGCCGAGTACATGATCGTGGACGACCCCCGCCACCTCGTGCCGATCGGCGCCCTCGACCCGGTGAAGACCGTGCCGCTCACCGACGCCGGACTGACGCCGTACCACGCGATCGTGCGCTCGCGCGCGAAGCTGACGCCCGGTTCGAGCGTCGTCGTCATCGGCGCCGGCGGCCTCGGGCACCTCGCGATCCAGCTCCTGCGCGCCATGACGGCCGCCCGGATCATCGCCCTGGACGTCACCGAGGACAAGCTCGCGCTGGCCAGGACCGTCGGCGCGCACGAGACCGTCCTCTCCGACGACAAGGCGGCCGCCCGCGTCCTGGAGCTGACCGGCGGAGGCGGCGCGCACGTCGTCCTCGACTTCGTCGGAGCGCCGCCCACCGTGAAGACCGCCGGAGCCGTCGCCCGCGTGGACGGGGACGTCACGATCGTCGGCATCGGCGGCGGCGCCCTCCCGGTCGGCTTCGGCGCCCTGCCGTACGGCGTCTCGGTCACCGCCCCCTACTGGGGTTCGCGCAAGGAGTTCGTCGAGGTCCTCGACCTGGCGCACACCCAGGCGATGGACGTGCACGTGGAGACGTACTCCCTCGACGAGGCCCCGCTCGCCTACGAACGCCTCCACGAGGGCCGCGTCAAGGGCCGCGCCGTCATCCTCCCCAACGGCTGACACCGCCGCGCCCGCCGCCGGCCGTACCGCTGTCCGGCATCCACGCCCGCCCCGCGCCCCCGTGCGCGCCGGTGCGGGCCGCCCCAGGGAAAAGGCGCCCATGCACCCCCAGCGCGACCGCGCTCAACTGACCATGAAGGACGTCTCCAAGGCGTACGGGGACCGCCCCGTGCTCGACCGGGTGACCCTCACCGTCCGACCCGGCGAGAAGGCCGCCGTCATCGGCGAGAACGGCTCGGGCAAGTCCACCCTCCTGCGCCTGCTGGCCGGGGCCGAGCAGCCGGACGGCGGCGAGGTCACCGTCCGCTTCCCCGGCGGCACAGGCCACCTCGCCCAGACGCTCGCCCTCGGCCCGGCCCGCACCGTGCGGGACGCCGTGGACGCGGCCCTCGCCGACCTGCGCGCCCTCGAACACCGCATCCGCGAGGCCGAAGCCGCCCTCTCGGCGCGCGCACCCGGCGACCCCGGCCCCACCGACGCGGAACTCGCCGCGTACGGAGACCTCCTCACCGCCTACGAGGACCGCGACGGCTACCGGGCGGACGCCCGCACCGAGGCGGCCCTGCACGGCCTCGGCCTCGCCCGCGTCGGCCGCGACCGGGCGCTCGGCACCCTCTCCGGCGGCGAGCGGTCCCGCCTGGCCCTGGCGTGCGTCCTGGCCGCCGCCCCCGAACTGCTGCTGCTGGACGAGCCGACCAACCACCTCGACGCCCGAGCCGTCGGCTGGCTGGAGGAGCACCTGCGCGCCCACCGGGGCACCGTCGTCGCGGTCACCCACGACCGCGCGTTCCTGGAGCGGGTCACCTCGGTCATCCTGGAGGTCGACCGCGACCGGCGCACGGTCACCCGCTACGGCGACGGCTGGGAGGGCTACCGCACCGCGAAGGCCGCCGCCCGCCGCCGCCGGGCCCAGGAGCACCAGGAGTACCTGGCGGAGCTGGCCCGCACCGAGGAGCTGGTCGAGGCGGCCGGGCGGCGGCTCGCCGGCACCGGAAGGGACCCGAGGCAGGGCTTCGGCAAGCACCGCCGCTCCCACGAGGCGAAACTCTCCGTCCGGGTCGGGGTCGCCCGCACCCGGCTGGAGGCGCTGCGCCGCTCGCCCGTGCCCGCCCCGCCGGCCCCGCTCGCCTTCACCGGCCGCCCGGAACCGGCGGCGGAGAGCGGCGAGGGGGCAAGGACGCTCGTCGCCCTGGACGCCGTCTCCGTGGGCGACCGGCTGCGCCTGTCCTCCCTGCGGGTGGAGTCCGGGGCGCGCCTGCTGGTCACCGGGGGGAACGGGGCGGGCAAGACCACCCTCCTGCGCGTCCTCGCGGGCGACCTCGCCCCCGACACGGGCACCGTCCACCGGCGGGCCCGGATCGGCTACCTGCCGCAGGAGCTCCCCGCCCGGCCGACCCGGCGCACCCTGCTCGCCACCTTCGCGGCGGGCCGCCCCGGCTTCCCCGACGCGTACGCCGACGACCTGCTGGCCCTCGGGCTCTTCCGCCCCGAGGACCTGGCCGTGCCCGTCGCGGCGCTCTCGGTGGGCCAGCAGCGCCGACTCGCCCTGGCCCGCCTGGTGACCCGCCCGGCCGATCTGCTGGTGCTGGACGAGCCCACGAACCACCTCGCGCCGAGCCTGGTGGAGGAGGTGGAGCAGGCCCTCGCCCGCTACCGGGGAGCGGTCGTCGTCGTCTCGCACGACCGCGCCTTCCGGGCCCGCTTCGCCGGCGACGTCCTGGAGCTGCGCGACGGCCGCCCGGCGGACCCGGACCCCAGGGCTCAGACCCGGTCCTGACCCCCGGGGGAGCCGCCCGCGCCGAGCACCCGAGCGCGCAGCCGGTCCACGAAGACCCGCTGCCCGGCGACCAGCCGCTCCGCGGCCTGCTCCGGCGTGCACCAGGCGAACCGGTCCATCTCCGGGAACTCCCGCCGCACGCCGGAGCCGCGCGGCCACTCCATGGTGAACGTCCCCGGCGCCACGGACGCCACGTCCAGGTCCCCCTCCAGCGCCCACACGACCACCCGCTTGCCGCTGCGCTGCCGGGCCTCGCCCAGAGCGATCCACTCACCCGGCGGGACCGGGACCCCCGACTCCTCCTCGAACTCCCGGCGGGCGGCGGCCGCCGCCTCCTCGTCGGGGCCGTACTCGCCCTTCGGCACCGACCAGGCGGCCGCCTCGCGCCCCGACCAGAACGGGCCGCCCATATGCCCGAGCAGGACCTCGACGTCCCGGCCGTCCCCGGCCCCGGTGACCCGGAAGAGAAGGAGCCCCGCACTGCGTCCGACCGTCGACATGCCGTCCAGTCTGGTGGGGGCGGACGCGGCACGCCACGCGTGGCCCCGCCCGTCCGCGTCCCCCACCACGACAGGGGCGCGGGTTCAGCCGAGGGCCCGCGACGCGCCGAGCCTGGCGGAGAGGTCGGCCACGAGCTCCGGGACCCGGTCGGCCAGATAGAAGTGCCCGCCCGCGAAGGACCGCACGGCGAACGACGAGCGGGTCAGCGACGACCAGGCCCGCAGGGCGTCCGCGTCGACCCCCGGATCGTCGACGCCGTAGTACGCGACCACCGGGACGTCCAGCGCGGGGCCGTCGACCGGCAGCCGGTGCCGGCTGATCAGGCGGTAGTCGGCGCGTACGGGCGGCAGCAGCAGCTCGCGCAGCGCCGGGTCCTCGAACAGCCGCCGGTCGGAACCGCCCAGGCGGACCAGGTGGTCGACCAGGTCGCCGTCGGTGGCGGCGAACAGGTCGTTCGGCCTCTCCCGCCCCGGCCCCGGCCGGCTGGAGACGAACAGCGCCGCCGGCGCCCCTCCGTTCCGCGCCCGCAGGCGCAGGGCGACCTCGGCGGCCACCGACGCGCCCATGCTGTGGCCGAAGAACGCCAGGGGAGCGCCCCGCAGCGCGGCGCACGCCGGGGCGAGGGAGTCGGCCAGCGCCTCCATGGTCTCCGCCGGAGGCTCCCGCAGCCGGTCCTCCCGACCGGGGTAGCGGACCGCCAGCAGCTCCACGCCGTCCGGGACATGGCGGGCCCACGTCCGGAAGAAGCCGGCCGTGCCGCCCGCGTGGGGAAAGCACACCAGGCGGACACGGGGGTCCGGGCACGCCCGCAGCACGCGGAACCACCGCTGGACCAGCCCCTCGTCCCCGCCCGTCTCCCAGCCGTCCATCCCCGCTCCCCCAACGCGCCGTCACCGGCCGAAGGCCCCGGCAGGCCCCGGTCCGCACGCCCACCCTACGGGCTGCCCGTCGGCGCCGCGGTTCACTCCCGGAGCGGAAGCAGCCGGGGCACCGCCCGTACGTAGACCACCATGCCGACCACCTCGACCAGGGTCTGGGCGACCACGACCACCGGGGCGACGGCCAGCGCGTCCGGCAGCGCCAGGGCGAGGGGGAGGACCACCAGGGAGTTGCGCGTCGCGCCGCTGAACACGATCGCCCTCCCGGCGGGCACGTCGAGGCGGAACAGACGGGCCGTGCCGAGCCCGGCGAACGCCATCACCAGGAGGAAGAGCGCGTAGAACGGCACCACGCGCGCCACGTCCGCCAGGCCGCCGGCGTCCCCGAGCCGGGGCGCCTGGGAGGCGACCACCGCGAACAGGACGGCGGCCATCAGCGGCACCATCGCCGCGCCCAGCGCGCCGACGGCCCTGCGGCCGGCCGCCCGCCGCGCCGCCCACGCCTGGGTGAGCCACGCCAGGGCCAGCGGGACCGCGATCAGCACGGCGAACGCCTCGACGAACGGCCCGGCCTCCACCACGCCCGCCAGGTCCGGACCCATGAACAGCGGCAGAAGGCCCGGCAGCAGGACCATCTGCGCCAGCAGCAGCAGGGGCGTGGCGGCCAGCAGCCGCCGGCTGTCGCCCCCGGCGAGCCCGCTGAAGACGATCACGTAGTCGACGCAGGGGGCCAGCAGCACCAGCAGCACGCCGAGGCGGACGGCCGGGTCCTGCGGCAGGAAGGGGAACATCGCGGCGACCACCAGCGGCACCACGACGAAGTTCACCGCCAGCGCGGCGGCCGTGAACCTGCCCACGCGCGCCGACCGCGCCAGCTCGGCCGCGGGCACCTGCAGGAACGTCACGTACAGCAGCGCGGCCAGCGCCGGAGCGACGACGCGCGCCAGGGCGGGGCCGGCCTCGGGCACGCCCCGGCCGACCAGGCCCCCGGCGGCCAGGGCCCCGACGTAGACGGCGACCTGGTGGCGCTCCACGGCCGCGACCAGGGCGGATGACGACGACAACGGACGTACTCCTCGCACGGGACGTCCGCCCGGCGGACCGCTCCCGCTCCGTCCGAGGCGGGCGCGATCCGTCCGGCCTCCGGGACCGGCCGCGGCGGCGGGGGCGGGACAGCAGCGTACGAGGCGGGGGCGGGGGGGGGGGGGGGGGGGGGGGGGGGGGGGAGGGGGGGGGGGGGGGGGGGGGGGGGGGTGGGTTGGGGGGGGGGGGGGGGTGGTCGG
>NZ_JBVJCD010000087.1:0-3225 GCF_055588985.1 Streptomyces sp. NPDC041970 | reverse complement strand
GCTCCCCGACGCACGGCGGCGGGGGCGGCGCGCGCGGCGGCGCGGTCGACCGCGCCGCCGCGCGCGCCGCCCCCGCCGCCGTGCGTCGGGGAGCGGCCGCCGGTCAGGCGTCGCGCGGCGCGTAGAGGACCCAGAGCGGCCCGGCGGCGAGATCGACGCGTTCGCCGTCCGGGGTCCTGTACACCGTGGGCGCGTCGGCCGCGGTCCGCGTCCACCGGGCCTCGTGGGCCCGGCCGTCGCGCAGGACCAGGGCGTCCCCCGACCCCACGGTCTCGGTGAACGGGCTGACGCTCCCCGCCCGGTCGTGGTAGTCGGACGGGCGCACCGTCACGTCCTGGACGATGACCGTGCCGGCCCCGATCCGCGCCCCGTCCACCGTGCGGGCGGGGGAGCCGTCCAGGGAGACGAGCCACCGGTCGCGTTCGGCGGACCAGTCGAAGCCGACGCGCGCCGAGGGGTAGCGGACCGTGTGGCGGTCCTCCGCCCTCCCGCCCGGCGGCGGCGCGCCGAAGGCCAGCCCCAGCGCCTCGGCGGCGTGCACGCCGGACGCGGCGTACGGAATCCTCTCCGGCCGCAGGTAGAGGTTGTGCGGCGCGGGCCGGTCCGTCCCGCGGAAGTACGCCTGCGGAGCCTTCGAGGGCGGTACGGGCTCCAGCGGCGCCCGGTCGATGACCGGCAGCAGCCTGCTCTGCGCCCCGGAGAACGCCAGCTTCGGCCGGTCGAACTGCCGCAGCAGCTCCAGATCGGTCTCCCGCGCGCTGCGGACCGGTCCGACGACGGGCGGGACGGCGGAGGAGTAGACGGCCAGAATCCGGCTGAGACCGGCCTCGACCTGCTCGACGTGGACGATGTCGGCCTGCTCCAGCCCGGTGTGGGGCTGGGCGGCGGCCACGTTGTCGATCTTCACGGCGAGCACGTCGGGCGGCGGGCCGTTCCGGGACGCGGGCGGCGGCCCTCCCGCGCACCCGACCGCGAGAACGGCCAGGACGAGCGCGGCGAGCACCGCCGCGCTCCACGGTTTCGCTCCGACCGAGGACATGGCGACCGCCTCTCCGGGCCGGCCGGTGCGTCGGCGCCGACACCGCCGCGTCGCGGCCCCACCCCCATCATCACGCGCCGGACCGCATGGCCGGAAGCGCACCGCGCCCTACCGCTTCACGGGGCCGCCCGCTCCCCGCGGTGGCGCCGGCGGCGGGCGCACGGGCCCGTACGGCGACGGGTGGGAGAGGAAGGGGCTCGGGGGAGGCCGGCCGACGGCGTCGGCGGCATCGGGCGCGGCGGCCTTGTTCACGCCCTCGCCGTCAGCTCCCGGCAGGCCGGGCACCGGTCCTTGCCGTCCCACGTGTCCCATCCGAAGGACGAGGGCGAGAGCACCCGGTCCCCCAACTCCTCGCGCACGGCGGCCCGGTAGGCCCAGACCGTGTCCAGGTAGGGGTGGTAGGCGTCGTGGAAGGCGCCCGAGGCGAGCGAGGCGCCCGCGCCCACGGTGCGCTGCAGCACGCGCAGTTGTTCGAGCATCCGCTGGCCCGCGCGGGCCACGTCGGCGGAGGCGTCGATGAAGAGCCGCTCGCGCACCTCGTGGACGCCCGCCTCGCCCATCGCCGCGCGGGCGGCCGGTTCCGGGTCGGCGGCCGGGTCCCGAGCCAGGGCGATGTCGCGCAGCCTCGTGTGGCACTTGCCGATGGCGGCGATGAACTCGATGTACACCGCACGCCGCCGCTCCGCCGCCTGACGGTCGCGTTCGTGGCGCCGGCGCAGGTGGTCGGCGAGGACGGTCCCGGACATGGCGATGACACCGCCGCTCACCGTCGCGACGAACGTGCCCCAGTCCATGGCGTCCTCCCCCGGAAGCGATCGCGGAACCCGACCCCGAACCTATCCCCGCCGGGGGCCTTGCGTCAGGCGCTAGGGCGCCGGGCCGGAACGGGAGGCGCGGACGGCGGTCCAGACCTCTTGACCGCAGGTCTGGACCAATCTACGTTTTGACAGGGCCACGACATAGGGCGGCGGTGCGAACCCTTCGCGTCGGGCGGCGGACCCAGGGCTGGAAGGACACACGTCATGGGCAGGATCTCACGACTGCTGGGCCTCGGAGCGGCCGCGGCGCTCGTCGTACCGATGCTGGTCGCAGCCGCACCGCCGAAGGCCGCCGCCGAGACCGAGACCTGCGCGGTCAAGTCGCGGCCCGCGGGCAAGGTGCTCCAGGGGTACTGGGAGAACTGGGACGGCGCGGCCAACGGCGTGCATCCGCCGCTCGGCTGGATACCGATCACCGACTCCCGCATCACCGGACACGGCTACAACGTCGTCAACGCGGCCTTCCCCGTCATCCGCTCCGACGGCACCGTCCTGTGGGAGGACGGCATGGACAGCACCGTCAAGGTCGCCACCCCCGCCGAGATGTGCCGGGCCAAGGCGTCCGGCCTCACCACCCTCATGTCGATCGGCGGAGCCGCCGCCGGGATCGACCTCAGCTCCAGCACCGTCGCCGACCGGTTCGTCGCCACCGTGGTCCCGATCCTGAAGAAGTACAACTTCGACGGCATCGACATCGACATCGAGACCGGCCTCGTCGGCACCGGCAACATCAACCAACTGTCCGCCTCGCAGGCCAACCTCATCCGCATCATCGACGGCGTCCTCGCCGCGATGCCCCCGAACTTCGGCCTCACCATGGCCCCCGAGACGGCGTACGTCACCGGCGGCAGCATCGTCTACGGCTCCATCTGGGGCGCCTACCTGCCCGTCATCAAGAAGTACGCGGACAACGGCCGGCTGTGGTGGCTGAACATGCAGTACTACAACGGCAGCATGTACGGCTGCTCCGGCGACTCGTACTCCGCCGGCACGGTCGCAGGCTTCGTCGCCCAGACCGACTGCCTGGACAAGGGGCTCGTCATCCAGGGCGCCACCATCAAGGTGCCCTACGACAAGCAGGTCCCCGGCCTCCCCGCCCAGCCCGGAGCCGGTGGCGGCCACATGTCGACCGGCCTCGTCTCCCAGGCCTGGAACCACTACCGGGGCGGGCTCAAGGGGCTGATGACCTGGTCCCTGAACTGGGACGGCTCCCGCGGCTGGACCTTCGGCGACAACGTGAAGGCCCTGCAGGGACGTTGAGCCGGCCACCCCGAGGCGGGGGGGGGGGGGGGGGGGGGGGGGGGGGGGGGGGGGGGGGGGGGGGGGGGGGGGGGTAGGGGGGGGGGGGGGGGGGGGGGGGGGGGGGGA
>NZ_JBVJCD010000086.1:0-19037 GCF_055588985.1 Streptomyces sp. NPDC041970 | reverse complement strand
AGGTTTCGGGTGGGGGGGGGGGGGTGGGGGGAGGGGCTCCGAAGTCGGGGGTGAATGGGCCCACAATGGCACTGGGCGGGGGGTCGGGGGCCCCCCCCGGGGGGGGGGGGGGGGGCCGGCCCCCCCCCCCCCCCCGGTCCACCCCCCCGTCCCCGCTCGGCCGTCGTACGGCGGACGCCGACACGCGGCGGCGCGTCCGGCGCCCCGAGAAGGAGCTTTCGATGGTCGTCCCCCTGTGGGTGCTCGCGGTGCTGGCGCCCGAACTCGCCCTCACCTGCCTGCTGCTGCGCTGGCTGCCGGTGAGGGAGGAGCGGTGGATCGCCGCGACGCCGCTCCTGGTGACCGTCGTGCTGGCTCTGGCCCTGCGGCTGGTCCCGCGCACGCCGTGGCCGGTCGCCCTCGCCGTCTGCGCGGGCTTCCTGTGGGGCGCCGGGCTGGCGCTGGCGCCGTTCCGCGGCTGGGTGTCGTCCTGGACGCTCCCGGTGCGCGGCGAGGCGCGTCTGCACTGGCGCGAGGCGGCGCTCGTGGCGGTGGGCGTGCTCACGCCCCTGTCGCCGAAGGGGTCGGACGCGGCGCTGGAGAAGGCGTTCGCGGTCCGCCGTACGGTCCGGGCCCGCGGCCCCTTCCCGGCGGCGCTGGGAGCGGCGCTGCTGGTGCTTCCGGCGGCGGCCGCGGTGGGCGCCGGGTGGGCCGTGGAGCACGTGGGATGGGCATGACACTCGTCCGTCGACTCGTGTATGAATGCGCAGGCTTGAGCCGCCGACCTCCCGAAACGCGGTCACGCGGACCTTCTCGGGAAGGCCGGGGCGCAAGAAAGATGAACCACCTCAACAGACCATTGAACGGAAAGGCCATCATCATGAAGCTCGCACACCGTGTGGTAGCGACGGGCGCGGCAGCGGCCGCCTGCATCGCCGCGGTCGTCACCGTGGCCCACGCCGACGAGGCCGACGACAGAACCGCGGCGGCCGTCGCCGAGGAGCTCCCCCCGTACGCCGTCGAGGACTTCGCCTACCCGCAGGCGGGCAGGATCGAGGCGGAGCTGGGCATCAAGCTCAAGCGCGGCGACGGGCACATCACCCTCGCGGACTGCGCCGCGGGCGGCAACCTCCTGGAGGTCTACTCCCGCACCAAGGGCCGGCTGTGCTTCCTCGTCACCGGCACGACCGGATTCCTCAGCGTGGAGATCCCCTCGGTCTACGGCGTCAAGGGCAGCGCCTCGCACGAGACCGACGTGACGCTGACCGCCGACGCCAAGGAGCAGAACATCTCCGTGGCCAAGAACGAGTGGAAGGCCGTCGGGGAGGCCGCCGACCCCGAGGGCCGCGACCACGTCCTCGTCGAGCTGTCCACCTCCGCCTAGGGTCCCGCGTCCGGGCCGGAGCGCAGCGGGGTCCGGTGCGTGCGGACGCGAGGCGGAGGGAGCCGCCGCGGAGCGGTGGCGACCGACGCCGACGCGGCGGCCGTACGCACCGGACCCGCAGCCCGGCGTGATCCGCACGGGAGGCCCTGACCTCGACCCGCGAGGCCCGGCGCCCGCACCACCGACACGGGTGCGGCCGCCGGGCCGCCGCACTTCCCCCCGGCGGTACGGCCCGCGGCCGGGGCGCCGGACCGGCGGCGTCCTCCGGCGGCCTGGTCCCGCACGCGAGGCGGCGGGCCGGACCCCCTTATGCTTTCCGGGCGCATCAGCTCTCCGAAAGGCACGCCGTGAACTACAGGGTCCAGCCCACCGCCCAGGTCGACGCGACCGCTGAGATCGGAGCCGGCTCCAGCGTCTGGGAGCTGGCGCAGATCCGCGAGGGGGCCAGGCTCGGAGAAGGCTGCGTCGTCGGCCGCGGCGCGTACGTCGGCACCGGCGTCCGCATCGGCGACAACGTGAAGCTGCAGAACTACGCCCTCGTCTACGAGCCCGCCGAGCTGGGCGACGGCGTCTTCGTCGGCCCGGCGGTGGTCCTCACCAACGACCACAACCCGCGCTCGGTGGACCCGGACGGCAAGCAGAAGCGCGGCGGCGACTGGGAGGCCGTGGGCGTGAAGGTCGCCGAGGGCGCTTCGCTCGGCGCCCGCTCGGTCTGCGTCGCGCCGGTGCGGATCGGCCGGTGGGCGATGGTCGCGGCCGGGGCCGTCGTCACCAAGGACGTCCCGGACTTCGCCCTGGTCGTCGGCGTGCCGGCCCGGCGGATCGGCTGGGTCGGCCGCAGCGGCGTCCGCCTGGTCGCCCGCGAGGACGAGCCGGGGGTGTGGGAGTGCCCGCAGAGCGGGGCCCTGTACGTGGAGGAGGACGGGGTCCTCGGGGAGCGCGCCGCGTAACCCTCGGGACCGACCGCCTCGGGCGGGCCCCGGCCCGCCCGTCGCGCCCGCGCCGCTCCGCCGGGGGCGCCGCGATCGCCCCGCCCCCTCCTCCGAGCAAGCCGAACGAGGCCCCATGAGTCAGACCGAAGTCCAGGCCCCCGGAGGGTCGGCCGCGCCCGCGGAAGCCCGCCCCGGCCCCGCCCGCCCGGCCGCGCCGCGGCTGTACGCCCTGGACGCCCTGCGGGTGGTGGCCGCGCTGAGCGTCCTCGCCTTCCACTTCACCGGCGTGGACGCGGCGACCCGAGCCAACTGGGGGGTGAACCCCAAGGAGCTGTTCCCCTGGCTCTTCCCCGTGACCTCGTACGGCTCCTACGGGGTCCAGCTCTTCTTCCTGATCAGCGGCTTCGTCATCTGCATGTCGGCATGGGACCGCGGTCCGGCGCAGTTCGTCCGGGCGCGTTTCCTGCGGCTCTTCCCCGCCTACTGGTTCTCGGCGCTCGCCGCCTTCGTCGTCTGGCGGACCATGCCCGACGGGTCGCGCACCGGCCCCAGCGTCAGCGAGTCGCTGACCAACCTGACGATGCTCCAGGTCCCGCTCTCCGCCCAGCACCTGGTGGGCGCCTACTGGACCCTCTGGGTCGAGCTCACGTTCTACCTGATCTTCCTGCTGGTGATCTGGCGAGGGCTCGACTACCGGCGCGTCTCGGTCTTCTGCTGGCTGTGGCTCCTGGCGAGCGTGCTCGTGCAGCAGCCGGGGAACCAGGTGCCGATCCTCGGGATCTTCGCGCAGCCGCTGAACACGGCGCTGTTCGTCAGCGGGATCGCCATGTACTTGATGTACCGCTTCGGCCCGGACCTCCAGTCGTGGGGGCTGCTGGCCGCCGGCTGGCTGGTGATGCAGAGCGATCTGGTCCAGCACGCCGACGGCCTCCGCCACGACCGGGGCATGGACCGCGACCCGTACATCGCGCTGGCGCTGGTCACCGTCTTCTACCTGCTGGTGCTCGCGGTCGCCCTGCACAAGCTGGACCGTTTCGGGTGGCGCTGGTGCGCCACCGCCGGAGCCCTGGTCTACCCCCTCTACCTGCTGCACGAGGAGCTGGGCTGGGCGGTGATCCGCAGCGTGTACGGCCGGCTGGGCGCCTGGCCGACCCTGCTGCTCACCGTCGCGCTGATGATCCTGGCGGCCTGGCTGCTGCACCGGCTGGTCGAGCTGCCGTCGCAGCGCTGGCTGCGGGGCCGGCTGGCGCGGGAGGAGCGGGACCGGGCGGCCCGGCGGAGCCCCGAGGCCCAGCCGGAGCCCGACCGGGCCGGTCCCTGACCTCGCCCGCACCGACCCCCACCGGGCCCATCGACGAAGAGCCCCCCGACCGGACGACGGCGGGGGGCTCTTCGGTGCCGCTCGGCGGGTCAGCCGCCGATGACCACACGCCGTACGCCCGCCCACCTGGCCGGGTCCGTGGTGCGGCGGCCGTCGACCAGGACGCGGACGGCCGGCAGGTCGGCGGCGGACAGCTCGCGGTACTCGGCGTGGTCGGCCTGGAGGATCGCGGCGGTGACGGCCTGGCTCTCGTGCGGGACGAGGCCGAGGGCGGTCAGCTCATCGGCGGTGTACATCGGGTCCGAGACGAACGGCACCGCGCCGCGCGCCTTCAGGGCCTCGACGACGCCGAAGACGCCGGAGAACGCGGTCTCCTTGACGCCGCCGCGGTAGGCCGCGCCCAGCACCAGGACCCCGACGCCGTCCAGGTCGCCGTAGGCGGCGGCCAGCAGGTCGACGGCGTACGCGGGCATCGCCGCGTTGGCCTCGCGGGCCGAGCGCACGACGGTCGCCTCCGGGTCGTTCCACAGGTACATCCGCGGGTAGATCGGGATGCAGTGGCCGCCGACCGCGATGCCGGGCTGGTGGATGTGGCTGTAGGGCTGGCTGTTGCAGGCCTCGATGACCTTCTTGACGTCGATGTCGTTGCGGTCGGCGAACCGGGCGAACTGGTTGGCCAGGCCGATGTTGACGTCGCGGTAGGTGGTCTCGGCGAGCTTCGCCAGCTCGGAGGCCTCCGCCGTGCCGAGGTCCCAGACGCCGTTGGGCCGGGGCAGGTCGTCGCGCTCGTCGAAGTCCAGCACGGCCTCGTAGAACGCGACGCCGCGCGCCGAGGAGGCCTCGTCGATGCCGCCGACGAGCTTGGGGTAGCGGCGCAGGTCGGCGAAGACCCGGCCGGTGAGCACCCGCTCCGGCGAGAACACCAGGTGGAAGTCCTCGCCGGGGGTCAGGCCCGAGCCCTCGGCCAGCATCGGCGCCCAGCGGTCGCGGGTGGTGCCGACCGGCAGCGTGGTCTCGTAGCTGACCAGGGTGCCGGGCTTCAGGCCCGCCGCGATGGCTCGGGTGGCGGCGTCCATCCAACCGAAGTCGGGGGTGCCCTCGGCGTCCACGAAGAGCGGGACGACGACCACGACGGCGTCGGACGCGGCGACGGCGGCCGTGGTGTCCGTCGTGGCGGAGAGCAGGCCGGCGCCGACCGTCTCCTTGAGCTTGACGTCGAGGTCGTGCTCGCCGGGGAACGGCTCGGTGGCCGCGTTGACGAGTGCGACGACGTTCTCGTTGACGTCCGCGCCGATGACCTTGTGGCCCTTGGCGGCGAACTGCACGGCGAGCGGAAGTCCGATCTTGCCGAGCGCTACTACACAGATATTCATCGGGTTACTTCCTCTTCAACCTGGACAACATGCGGCGCAGCAGCGCCTTCGCTCGGGACGCCGCCCGGCGCAGCCGTGCGCCCACGCCGAGCCTCGGCTTCCACAGCGGGGCCGTCGTGATCACGAGCCGCCCCTTGGCGTTCGCGTTCGCCCCGACCCGGTAGGGCACGGTGCTCCCCCAGCGGCGCGCCAGCGGCAGCGGCTGCTCCCGGACGGGGACGGGGACCTCGTACGTGGAGCCCGCCACGTCCACGTAGGCGCGCAGCCCCCGCTTGGCGTCGACGCGCGCGAGCGGCATCCGGGCGGTCAGCAGGGTGCCGCCGTCCGCCGCCGCCTCGGTGGTGAGCGTGCCGGCGGCCTCCGGGCGCGGGGCGTCCGCCCGGAGCTTGCGGGCGCCGGGCTTGTCCGCGCTGGGCGGCATGGCGCCTCGGGCCAGGGCGAGCACGGCCGAGGACGCGTCCCCGGTCACGCCCAGGCGCACCTGGACGCTGAGCGCGATGTCCTCGCCGTGCTGCTCCCACGCGGCCGACTCCAGGCGCGTGCCGGCGGAGAGGCGGCCCGCCACGCCCTCGTCGAGCACTTCGTAGTACCGGTCGTCGAGGCCGACGGCCGGTTCCCGGAATCCGGGGTGGAGCGCGAAGGCCCGGCCGTCCTCCAGCAGGAAGGGCGGCGCTCCGTGCTCGGCCTCCTCCGCGATGGCGCGGGTCAGCTCGTCGACGGCGCCGCGCAGGGCGAGGCCGAAGCGCACCCGGCGCTTGACGCCGGTGCCGTCGCGCAGGCCGTCGGTGAAGTAGGCGTCCACCAGCGCGCCGACGCCCTCGCACACCCGGCGGCGGGTCTCGCGGTCGAGGGCGGGGAAGTCGTTCTGCAGGAGCTTGGTCAGCTCCCAGTCGAAGTGCCGCTTCAGCACGGCGTCGCGCCGCGGGCCGGCGGGGATCAGCGCGGCCGCGTGCTCCATGATGCGCGCGGTGCAGCGCAGCCGGGCCAGGTGGTCCGCCCGGTAGGTGATGTTGCTGGCGTCGCCCCGCTTGACCGCGTAGTAGCAGGTGTAGTCGGAGACCACGGAGATCTTCCGGGCCCGGACGCACGCCTCGATGGTGAACGGCTGGTCGCTGCCGACCGGCATGTCCTCGGGGAAGCGCAGGCCGTGCCGCTCCACCAGCTCCCGGCGGAAGAGCTTGGTGTTGGCCAGCGTGAAGGGCAGCGCCGAGTCGTACAGGCTGACCTCGGGCTGGTTCCCGGTGTACAGCTTCTGGTGGACGTAGCGGCCGTTGGTGCCGACCATCTTGCCGACCACGACGTCGGACCCGTGGGCGTCGGCGTAGGAGACCATGCGCTCCAGCGCTTCCTCGCCGAGGTGGTCGTCGGAGCCGATGAAGTAGACGAAGCGGCCGGTCGCCAGGGCGAGGGCGCGGTTGCTCGGCGCGGCGGGGCCACCGGAGTTGGGCTGGTGGACCACGGTGAACACGTCCGGGTACCGCTCCGCGAAGCGGTCCAGCTCCTTGCCGCTGTCGTCGGTCGAACCGTCGTCGACCGCGACGACCTGGAGCCGCCGGAGTCCGATGCTCTGCTTCACGAGTGAGTTCAGGCACTCGGTGAGGTACGGCATCGTGTTGTAGACCGCGACGACGACGGTGACGTCGGGGGTGGCAGTCATGTGCGGGGGCCCGCCTTCTTCGCGCCGGAGAGCAGCCGGGTGTACAGCCCGTCCAGCACCTCGGCCTGGGCCTCCCAGGTCCAGGTGTCGAGCATCCCCGGCCTGTCGTACGACGCGGTGTAGCGGTCCGGGTCGGCGAGGACCTCCTTGATCGCCCGGACCAGGTCCGGGACGTCCTCGGCGACGCAGACCTCGCCCTGCCCGGTGGAGCGGACCACCTCGGACATGGTCTTCACATCGCTGACCACCAGGGGCAGCCTGGCGTGCGAGTACTCGAAGAACTTGGTGATCAGCGCGATCTCGTGGTTCGGCCAGTGGTGGATCGGGATGCAGCCCACGTCCGCGGCCGACAGGAAGCGGACCACCTGCCAGTGCGGGACGTACGGCACGACGTGCAGCCGGTCCCCCGCGCCGAGCTCCTCGGCCCTCGCCCGGAGCCCCTGGATGTACGCGGCCGCGGGCCGGGGGACGACCAGGGCCATGTGCACCCCGTCGAGCGCGGGCAGCGCCTCGACCATGTCGCCGAGGCCGCGCTGCGGGCCGGGCGACCCGCTGTAGACGACCAGCGGGACGTCGGGGCCGATGCCGCACAGCTCACGGAGATCGGGCTCGGCGTCCTCGCCCTCGCGCGGCTCGACCGGGCGGTCCGGCGCGTTGAGGACGACCGTGGGCCGTTCCGTGAGGCCGTGCCGCTCGCGCAGGAGGTCGCCGAGCCCTTCGGAGACGGTGACCACGGCGTCGGCGAAGGGGGCGTACTCGCTCTCGTGCGCCGTGTTGCCCGGAATCCAGTGGGCGTTGTCCTCCCAGGGGCGCACGCCGGGCAGGAACTCGTGGGCGTCCCACACCAGCTTGACCTGGCGGCCCTTGGCCCGCGCCCGTATCGCGGCGCGGGCGCCCACCCCGAGCATCCGGAAGTCGTTCGCGTGGATGAGGTCGGGCTCGAGGGCGTCGATCTCCTTGCCGTACGTCAGCTCGTAGTCCCACAGGACGGGTTCCAGCCTGCGCCAGGCCCTCCTGCCCTTGGCCGCCTTCCAGAACGCGGTGAACGCGCGGTCCAGCGGGCCCCGCAGCGCGCGCCCGGCGCGCTGCGCCTCGGCCGTCTGCTTCGAGCGGAAGGCGACCCAGCGCTGCACGATCCGGGAGACCGGCCCCGCGACGACCAGGCGGACCCGCTCGCACCGGCGGAACAGCGGGGAGCCCACGGCCTGCGGAGCGACCTTGAGCGCGGCGCGCCGGGTCATGACGTCCGCCCGCCACGCCTTCACCCACTGCCGCCGATAGGCCCCGAGGGGGCCCGGCGGGTAGGCCAGCGGGCGGCGCAGCAGGGAGCGGTGCCGCTCGGCGTGCCGCTTGGCCAGGGGGGTCTTCAGCGGCAGCAGCCGCACCTGCGCGTCCCCGAGCTTCCAGCTCCGCCCGTTGCCGCTGCGCACCAGGCCGAGGAGGGTCACGTCCCAGCCGGCCGCGGCCATCGACTCCGCGGCCTTCTGGACCCGCGAGTCGCCCTCGACCTTGTTGTCGACCAGCATGACGACCCGGCCCCTGCCGGGTCCGCCGTCCGACATGTCCTGCGCTTCCATCGACAGCCTTTCTGGACCGGTCACTTCAGGAATCCACCCAGCACCTGGGCGGTCCAGGCTCCGTCATGGTAGGTGTGGGCGAACTCGACCGACGCACGCCCGACGGCGGCCGTGCCCTCCCGGTCCGCCAGCAGGGCGTCCAACACCTCCCGCAGGGTGTCGGGAGTGGCGTTGACGATGGGCAGCCCTCCTTGCGTGGCCCTCCTCACCGTCTCGCTGATGTAGCCGACCACGGGCTTGCCCGCCGCCATCGCCTCCACCGCGAAGGTGCCGTAACTGCCGGTGGTGAACTGGTCCAGGACCAGGTCCGCCGACTTGACCAGCTCCCGCATCTCGCTCCAGGGGATCCCCTCGGCGAGCCGGAAGTCGATCACACCGGCGTCGTGGAGCTCCGTCAGCACCGGCATGATCCGGTCGGTGCCCTTGGTCCACCGCTTGGAGGGGGCGTGCAGCACGATGGGCCGCTCGCGCTCCATCACCGGCCGGTCACTGGCCCAGGAGGCCACGTCGACGACCAGCGGCGCCCACTGCGCGGTCGGCAGGTCCTCGAGCAGGTCGGGCGTGGTGACGAAGAGGGGCAGCCCGCTCCGCTCGGCGATCTGGGCGTTGGTGCGGGCCTTCGCCCGCAGCTTCTCCGCGATCCCCTCGGGGGCGTCGCGGAACAGCGAGAACGCGTGGCGCTCCAGGTGGCGGGCGGGGTCCCGGATCTCACTGCCGTGGGCCAGCAGGCCCACCTTGATCCGGGCCTTGCGCAGCGCCGCGAGATCGCCCTCGATCGAGTCGCCGTTGAGCCGGCCGAAAAGCGGCTGGAACGCGTCCACCAGCACATGCGTGTAGCGGCCGATGACCCGCTTGACCTGCTCCAGTTGCACGTCGAGCTCGGTGAGGCTCGCGGCGTCGACGTAGACGTCGGCCGGGTAGTCGAACGACTGGGGAAGCTGGTTCATGACCACTTCGACCGAGACGTCCGAGTGGGTACGGGTGACCGCCTGGGCGAACGCCGCGGCCTGCCCGGCGTAGTTGGCGGGGCCGAGGCCGAGCTTGACCCGCGTCGCCCCGAGCTTCCGCCAGGTCGGTGCGGCGCCGTCGGCGGACGCCTTCACCGGACGGGGGGGGCCGGGGGTCTCCTGCACGGTCCACGGCACGTCCGTGCGCGGGCCGGGCGGCGTCTTCTTCGACAGCGAGCGGTAGAGCTCCAGCAGGCCGGCGCTCTGCTCCTCCCAGGAGAGGTCCTTGAGGACGTCCTCGGTGATGTGCTCGGCCAGCTCCCGGCGACCGCTCAGCGCCTTGCGCGCGGCGGCCACGAAGGTCCTCGGGTCGTCCCAGGTGAAGACCGTGCCGAGCCCCTTCTCCTCGACGTAGGCCTTGATGACCCGCACGTCGCTGGTGACCAGCGGGAGCCCGGCCTGCAGGTACTCGGCCACCTTCGTCGGCAGGGAGACCTCGCAGTTGGGGACCCGGCGGAACGGGGTGAGGCCGACGTCCGCGGAGGAGAGGTAGTCGGCGACCTCGTGCTGGGGCACGTACGGCACCAGGTGGACGCGGTCGCGCACGCCGAGCGACCGGGCCGTCTCCAGCAGCTCCTCCAGCAGCGGGGTGACCCGGCTGGAGACGATCGCCAGGTGCACGCCGGGCAGCTCGGGGAGCCCGTCGATGACGGCGTCCACGCCGCGCTCGGGGCCGAGCCAGCCGGAGTAGACCATCAGCGGCACGTCGGGGGCCAGCCCGCAGGACTCGCGCACGGACCGCCCGGAGCCGCCCGCGCCGATCACCTCGCGCACCGGTGAGTTGCCCACCACGAGCGGCGGACGGGAGAGCGCGTGGTCGGTGGTGAGCAGTTCGGCGAGCTGGCTGGAGACCGTGACCACGGCGTCGGCGCGGCCGATGAACTCGGCCTCGGCCGCCGGGAAGGCGTAGGCCTGCCGGCGGTTGGGCCATTCGACGCCCCGGACGTACTCGTGGGCGTCGTAGATCCAGACGCAGCGGTGCCCGGCCGCCCGCAGCCGGGCCGCGCTGCGGGCGGCGGTGACGATCGTGGTGGCGTCGTTGGCGTGGATGACGTCCGGCCGCAGCTTCTCCAGCACCGGGCCGAAGGCCAGGTCGATGTCGACGAGCTGCGGCCAGTCCCGGCTCCAGTCGCGGACCGGAGCGGGGTCCTTGGGCGCCGCCCCGCGCCGCTCCTCCCAGGTGAACGCGCGCACGCGGAGCTGGTGGAGCACGCGGCGGGCCCGCAGCACGCTCTTCAGCGTCACCTTGCGGGGCTTCTTCGCCCAGACCGACTCCGCGGACTTCTGCCGGACCCAGGCGCGGTAGGCGGCCTGGTACCGGTTCAGCCCGCTCCGGTCCCGTATACCGAACTGCGTCACGGTGCTGCGCAGCGGATGGGCCTTGCGCGCGTTGACCGAGCGCTTGAACTCCTGGGCGACGGGCACCTTGATCACCTCGATCGGGCCCATGCGGGAGCGCTCGACCCGCTTGGTGGCGCTCCTCCCGATCAGCGTGACGTCCCAACCGTCCCGTGCCGCGGCCACAGCCGTCTTCTGCACACGGGAGTCGCCCGTGACACCGTTCGCGACGATCACTGCGAGCCGCGGGCGGCGGGCAGGGGATTCCATTACGTGCTTCCTCCAGTGAAGACAGGCGGATCCGGACGGGGCGGACCCGAGGGCCCGCCCCTGCCGGAGCGTCGGCGGCACACCATGTCACCGGCGATCGGCCTGTCGTGCCGAGTCTCAGGCGGTGGTGCTGATGGCTTCCGGCCGTACGGTCACGCCCCGCGTCGCCGACTCGATGACCGCGGCGGCCACCTGCACCGTACGAAGCCCCTGGCGGAGGGTGCAGATGTCGGACGGCTCGCCCCGAACAGCGTCGCGGAAGAGCTCGTGCTCGACAAGGAGCGGCTCGCGCTTGGGGATGGCGTAGCGGACCATGTCGCCCTCGGAGACCCCGCGGAACGCGCGCAGGGCCTCCCATTCGGTGGCGACGGCGGCGTTGGAATGGAACGTGAGGTCGGCGGTGAGCGTGTCGGCGATGAAGCAGCCGCGCTCGCCGGTGACCGAGGTGAACCGCTCCTTGAGCGGGCTCAGCCAGTTGACCAGGTGGTTGACCATCGTGCCGTCGGAGAGCTGGCCCACGGCGGAGACCATGTCCTCGTGCGGGCGGCCGGACTTCGAGACGGTGTGGGCCGCGATCGAGGTGTAGTCCTGGCCGGTGACCCAGCCCGTCAGGTCGATGTCGTGGGTGGCCAGGTCCTTGACCACGCCGACGTCCGCGATCCGGTGCGGGAAGGGGCCCTGGCGGCGGGTGACGACCTGGTAGACGTCGCCCAGCTCGCCGGCCTCCAGGCGGGCCCGCAGCGAGAGCAGGGCCGGGTTGCAGCGCTCGATGTGGCCGACGCCGGCCACCAGGCCGCGCGACTCGAAGGCCTCGACGAGGCGGCGGGCGCCCGCGACGGTGTCCGCGAGCGGCTTCTCGATCAGGGCGCTGACGCCGGCGTCGGCGAGCTGGAGGCCGACCTCCTCGTGGAGCGCGGTCGGGCAGGCCACGACGGCGTAGTCGACGCCGAGGGCGATGAGCTCCTCGACGGTGGACAGGACGGGGGCGCCCTGGGCCCAGCCGTTCTTGTCGCCCATGGGGTCGACGACGCCGACCAGTTCGACGCCGTCCAGTCCGGCGAGGACGCGGGCGTGGTGGCGGCCCATGGAGCCCAGGCCGACGAGCCCGGCCTTCAGTACGGCGCTCACAGGTTCTCCCCCAGGGCGTTCACGGCGGCGACGATCCGCTCCAGGTCGCCCGGCGTGAGCGACGGGTGGACGGGCAGCGAGACGACCTCGGCGGCGGCCCGCTCGGTCTCGGGCAGGTCCCAGGTGCGGCCGGCCTTCTGGTCCGGCTCCCAGTAGGGCTTGAGCCGGTGGATCGGCGTCGGGTAGTAGACCGCGTTGCCGATGCCCGCCTCGGTCAGCTTCGCCATCGCGGCGTCCCGGTCTCCGCTGATCCGCACGGTGTACTGGTGGTAGACGTGGCGGGCGCCCTCGGCGACCGGCGGCGTGGTGACCGCCGGGGCGGTGATGTGCGCGTCGAGGTACGCGGCGTTGGCGCGGCGCTGCTCGGTCCAGCCCTCGACCTTGCCGAGCTGTACGCGGCCGACGGCGGCGGACACGTCGGTCATCCGCATGTTGGCGCCGACGATCTCGTTGGCGTACCGCTGCTCCATGCCCTGGTTGCGCAGCAGGCGCAGGGTGCGGGCCAGTCCGGCGTCGGCCGTGGTGACCATGCCGCCTTCGAGGGAGTGCATGTTCTTGGTCGGGTAGAAGCTGAAGGTGCCGCCCGCGCCGAACGCGCCGACCGGGGTTCCGTTCAGCGCCGCGGCGTGCGCCTGGCAGGCGTCCTCGACCACGGCGAGCTTGTGCCGCTCGGCGATGGGCATGATCCGGTCCATCGCGGCCGGGTGGCCGTAGAGGTGCACGGGCATGATCGCGGCCGTGCGCGGCGTGATCGCGGCTTCGACCGCGGCCGGGTCGAGGTTGAAGCTGCCCGGCTCGATGTCGGCGAACACGACGTCGGCGCCGACGAGGCGGACCGCGTTGGCGGAGGCCGCGAAGGAGAAGGAGGGGACGATCACCTCGTCCCCGGGGCCGATGCCGAGGCCGAGCAGCAGCAGGTGGAGAGCCGAGGTGCCCGAGTTCACGGCGACGCAGTGGCGGCCGTCGACCAGGCGCGAGAAGCCGTCCTCGAAGGCCGCGACCTCCGGTCCCTGTACGACGCGACCGCTGCGCAGCACGCGTACCGCGGCCTCGATCTCGTCTTCCCCGATGACCGGACGGGCAGCAGGAATCGGCTGCTCGTTGATGCTCGTCATGGACGTCCTCCTTGAACACCGCAAGAGCTCGTTACCAGGCAGAGCTCTGGGGTGCGGGACGTCTCACGAGGTCACGCGTAACCCCACCGGCGCTGTGCCGACGCCCTGCCGAGGAATCCGGCCCGGCCTCTGTCGCCGCCGGGCCCTGTCACCAACCGTAGCCTTCGTGAGAAACGCTCCGAGACATGGCAACCGTCGTCACATTATCAGGGATTTCTCAACCCCTTTCGGGCTTGTTAACCCGCGCCTGCATCAGTTGTGAAACAAAGCGGATGCCCCGCTCCCTGACCGGGAGCGGGGCATCCGCCGGTGGACGACCGGTGACGAAAGCGTCAGCCGGCCGCCGGCCCGTCCTCGGCGGAGGACGGGGTGGCGGTGACGGACGGTGACGACTGGTCGGCGGCGGCGGTCTTCTTCGCCGTCTTCTTCGCGGTCGTCTTCGTCGTCTTCGCCGCCGTCTTGGCCGTCGTCTTCTTCGCGGCGGTCTTCTTGGCGGCGGTCTTCTTGGCCACCGCCTTCTTCGCCGGGGCCTTCTTGGCGGCGGCCTTGCGGGCCGTCTTCTTCGCCGGAGCGGCCTCGGCGTCCGCCGCGCCCTCGGAGTCCGGCGTGCCGGACTCGGGGGCCTCGGACGCGGGGGCCTTCGCCTCAGTGGCGTCCGCCTCCGGGGCCTGCGCCTCGGGGGCCTTCGCCTCCGGGGTCGACGGGACCACGACGATCGCCGCCTCGCTCGACCCGGAGGGCGAGCCCGCCGGAGCGGTGGCCTTGCGGGTCGCCCGGCGACGGGCGCGCGGCGGGGCCGCCTCCTGCGGGGCCTCGGCCTCGGGGGCCCCGACCGGTTCGGCGGCCGGCGTCTCGGGCACGGGCGTCTCGGCGGGCGCCTCGACGACCGGGTCCTCGGTCGCGACCGGGTCCGCGGCGGGCTCGGCCGGCTGGACCGGCTCCGGCGTCTCGGCCTGCTGCGGCACACCCGCCGGGGCGGACGCCTTGCGGGTGGCCCGACGGCGCGTACGCCCCTGGGGCGCGGCGTCGACCGGGGCCTCGGCGGCCTCCGCGACCGGGGTCTCGGCGACCGGCTCGGGGGCCTCGACGACCTCGGTGGCCTCGACGACCTCCGCGGGCGCCTCGGCCCTCGGCGCGCCGGCCGGGGCCGACGCCTTGCGGGAGGCCCGGCGGCGGCCGCGGCCGCGCGTGGCGGCCGCCTCCGCCTCGGCGGGGCTGCTGTAGAACTCCTCGTCGACGGCGACCTCCGGCTCCACGGCCACCGGGGCGGCGACCTCGGCGGCCAGTTCGGCCTCCGACTCCGCCGGCTCGTCGTGATCGTGGTCGTGGTCCTGGTCGTGGGCGTGCTCGTGACCGTGCTCGTGGTCCTGGCCCGCCCCGCCGCGCCCGCGCTTCTTGGCGCGCTTGCCGCCGCCACCGCCGCCGACCGAGGTCGGCTGCTCCATGTGGACGATGACGCCGCGGCCGTTGCAGTGGACGCAGGTCTCGGAGAAGGACTCCAGCAGCCCCTGGCCCACCCGCTTGCGGGTCATCTGCACCAGGCCCAGCGAGGTGACCTCGGCGACCTGGTGCTTGGTGCGGTCGCGGCCCAGGCACTCCAGCAGGCGCCGCAGCACCAGGTCCCGGTTGGACTCCAGCACCATGTCGATGAAGTCGATGACGACGATGCCGCCGAGGTCGCGCAGCCGCAACTGGCGCACGATCTCCTCGGCCGCCTCCAGGTTGTTCCTGGTGACGGTCTCCTCCAGGTTGCCGCCCTGGCCGGTGAACTTGCCGGTGTTGACGTCGACGACGACCATCGCCTCGGTCTTGTCGATCACCAGCGAGCCGCCGCTGGGCAGGTAGACCTTGCGGTCCAGCGCCTTCATCAACTGCTCGTCGATGCGGTACGTCGCGAAGACGTCGACCTCGGAGGTCCAGCGCGAGAGCCGCTCCGTCAGGTCGGGCGCGACGTGCGAGACGTAGCCGTGGATGGTCTCCCACGCCTCGTCGCCGCTGACGATGACCTTGGTGAAGTCCTCGTTGAAGATGTCGCGGACGACCCGGACGGTCATGTCCGGCTCGCCGTAGAGCAGGGTCGGCGCGTTGGAGCCGCTGGTGCCCTTGGCCTTCTTCTGGATGTCCTCCCACTGCTGCTGGAGCCGCTCGACGTCGCGGCGCAGCTCGTCCTCGCTCGCGCCCTCGGCGGCGGTGCGCACGATGACGCCCGCGTCCTCGGGGACGATCTTCTTGAGGATGCTCTTGAGCCGGGAGCGCTCGGTGTCGGGGAGCTTGCGGCTGATCCCGGTCATCGAGCCCTCGGGCACGTAGACGAGGTAGCGGCCGGGCAGCGAGACCTGGCTGGTCAGGCGGGCGCCCTTGTGGCCGATCGGGTCCTTGGTCACCTGGACCAGGACCGACTGCCCCGACTTGAGCGCGGTCTCGATGCGGCGCGGCCCGTGGGCCATGCCGAGCGCCTCGAAGTTGACCTCGCCGGCGTACAGGACGGCGTTGCGGCCCTTGCCGATGTCGACGAACGCGGCCTCCATGGACGGCAGGACGTTCTGGACCTTGCCCAGGTAGACGTTGCCGACGTAGCTGGTGGCCTGCTCCTTGTTGACGTAGTGCTCGACGAGCACGTTGTCCTCGAGGACGCCGATCTGGGTGCGCTCGCCGTTCTGGCGGACGACCATCACGCGCTCGACGGCCTCGCGGCGCGCCAGGAACTCCGACTCGGTGATGATCGGGACGCGGCGGCGGCCCTGCTCGCGGCCCTCGCGGCGGCGCTGCTTCTTGGCCTCCATACGCGTCGAGCCCTTGATGGACTGGACCTCGTCGAAGCCGGTGCCCGGCTCGCGCTCCTCCTTCTTGCGGGGCTCGCGCACCTTGACGACCGTACGCTCCGGGTCGTCCTGGCCGTGGTCGGCCTCGGCGGCGGCGTCACCGCTGCGGCGACGGCGGCGGCGGCGACGCCGGCTGCTGCTCGACCCGGCGGAGGAGTCGTCGTCCTCGTCGCTCTCCTCGCTCTCCGGGAGCCGGATCGGCTCGTCGTCGGAGGGGGCCTCCTCGGCGCGGGAGGTACGGGCGTCCTCGCCGTGGTGCTCGGCCTCGTCGAAGTCGTTGGCCTCGCCCCGGCGGCGGCGACGGCCGCCTCGGCGGCGGCGGCGCGAGGGGCGGTCGCCGTACTCGTCGGCGTCCTCGCCCTCGTGCTCGCCGTCGTGCTCGGCGTCCGCCTCGTGGTCGGCGTCGGCGGTCCGCGGCTCGGCGGGCTCCTCGACCGGGGCGGCGGGCTCGGCGGCCTGCTCGGCCTCGGCGGCCTCCCCGCGACGGCGGCGGCGACGGCGCGAGCCGCCCTGCGGCGCGGCCTCGGCGGGCTCCGGGGCCTGCTCGACCTCGGCGGTCCGCTGCTCCTCGACCTCGTCGGCCTCGTCGTACGGCGCGGTCGAACCGGCCGCGGCAGCGGCGGCGGCCGCCGTCTCGGGGGTCTGGAACATCGGCTCGGCGAAGACCGGGGCCTGGAAGACGGCGACGGCGGGCCGGGTCGCCCGGCGGCCCTTGCGGGCGGGCTCCTCGGCCGTCGCGGTGAACTCGGGGCGGCCGGCGGAGGTGGCCCGGCGGCGCTGGCGTCCGCGCGGAGCGGCCTCCTCGGCCGGGGCCTCGTCGGCGGCGGGGGCCGGCTCGTCGGCCGCGGCCGGAGCCGCGGCGGGCTGCTCGGCGCTCTCGACCGCCTCGGCGCCCTGCGGGGCGCCGGCGGGGGCGGTGGCCTTGCGGACGGCACGGCGGCGGCGCGGGGCCGGGGCCTCCTCGACGGGCTCCGCAGCCAGGGCTGCGGGCTCCGCCGCCGGGACCGGCGCGGCGGCCGGCTCGGCGGTGGGCGCGGTGGCCTGCGGGGCGCCGGCGGGGGCCGAAGCGCGGCGGCGGGTGCGGCCGCGGGGGGCCTCGGCGGCGGGCGCGGCGGCCGGGGCCTCGGGCTCCGGCTCGGCGGCCGGGGCCGGCTCGACCACGACGGCGGCCTCGGCGCTCTGCGGGGCGCCGGCGGGGGCGGTGGCCTTGCGGGTGGCGCGGCGGCGGCGCGGGGCGGGGGCCTCCTCGACGGCGGCCTCCTCCTGGGCCTCGGCCTCGGCCTCGGCGACCGGCTCGGCCTCGGAGACCGGCTCCGCCGGGGCCGCGGCCGCCTCGGGGGTCTGCGGCGCACCGGCCGGGGCGGTCGCCTTGCGGACGGCGCGGCGGCGGGCACGCGGCGCGGGCGCGGCGGGCTCCTCCTCGGCGGCGGGCTGCTCGGGGACCTCGGCCACGGCGGGCTCCTCGGCGCTCACGGTCGGCTCGGCCGTCTGCGGGGCGCCTGCGGGCGCGGTGGCCTTGCGCACGGCGCGGCGGCGCGCACGGACGGGCGGGGCCGTCTCGGCGGGCGCCTCTTCGGGCGTGTCCTGTCCGGCCGGGTCGGCGGACTCGGCGGCCGGTATGGCCGGCGTGACGTCCTCGACGGGCGCCACCACGGCGCCGGGCGGGCCCGCCGGGCGGGAGGCGGCGCGGCGACGGCGGCGCGGCGGCAGCTTGTCGCCGGGGGTGTTCTCTTCGTTGTTCCCGGTCGTGCCGGGTTCGTTCGGCTGAGTCATGCGGGCGGTTCTCCCGTCACGCTCCCGGGCGCCGCGTCTGATTCCGGTCCGGCACGGTCCGCGGTGGTGCGGTACCGCCGTCCGGGGCGCGGGCGCCGCACGGGAGCTGATGTCTGGCTCGCCGGTTCCGTATGCGGTGTGCGTACGGCCTGGCGAAAGTCTTGTGGGTCAGTGCGCGGCCCGACCCAGGTGGCTCCCGAGTCGGAGGGCTGCGCTACGACGACCGCGTCACGCGGAACCCGCGCCTTCCGGCGCCGTCGCGACGGCTGCCCCGACGACCGCGGGATGCGCGGTCGGGGCGGCCTCGCGGTCGGGCGCGAGCGGGTCGGTCACCGTGCCGGTCTCCTCGTCGAAGAGCCCCTGCGCCAGCCTGGTCACCGCTGCGGCGACCGGCGGCGCCAGGTCGGCCGCGACGCGGAGGCCGGACAGGACGTCGTCGGGTCGCACGGCGGGTGTCACGTGCCGAACGACCAGGCGCAGTATCGCACAGGGCCGCTCGCCCGGCCTATCGGCCGGTGCGTCGAGGGCCCGCAGGTCGGCGACGGCGGCGCGGGCGTCGAAGGTGCGGATGCCGTTCTTCGCCTTGCGCTGGACCTCGACGGTCTCGGCGGCGTTGAAGGCGGCCACGGCCGCGTGCGCCTCCTTCGGGTCAACGCCGTCCAGGCGCATCTCCCAGACGGAGGCGGTCAGCCGGTCCGCCAGGCCCGAGGTGCGGGCCTCCACGGCGTCGATGATGTCGAGGCCGTCCGGCAGCGACGCGTCGAGCAGTTCGCGCAGGACGTCGGGGTCGCGCGGCTCGGTGAGCGCGATCTCCAGGAACTCGGCCTCGCTGCCCGTGCCGGTGGGTGCGGCATTGGCGTAGCTGACCTTGGGGTGCGGGGTGAAACCCGCCGAGTACGCCATCGGCACCTCGGAGCGGCGCAGTGCCCGCTCGAAGGCCCGCTGGAAGTCACGGTGGCTGGTGAACCGGAGGCGGCCGCGCTTGGTGTAGCGCAGGCGGATGCGCTGCACTGCCGGTGCGGGCGGCGGGCCTTCGGGCTGTCGCTTGCCCAGTGGTTCTTCTCCTCGGTGCGGGGCGGGCGCGGTGGCGCACCGCCCACGAAATACGGGTGGCCTCCCAGGGGCGCCGCTCCGGCCCGCCCTCCGCCGGTGAATCGCTCACCGGGCGGGGAGGTCTCGGACGCCTGCGCCGCGCTGGGGACAGTCCTTGTACTACCCAGAGTACGCGCAGCGACCCCCACCGGTTCCCGCACCGTACGCCGACCGCGCCGGGGGGGGGGGGGGGGGGGGGGGGGGGGGGGGGGGGGGGGGGGGGGGGGGGGGGGGGGGGGGGGGGGGGGGGGGGGGGGGGGGGGGGGGGG